>NZ_JAALDV010000011.1:0-16390 GCF_014145045.1 Dietzia sp. DQ12-76 | reverse complement strand
GCTCGAGGGCGCGGTCCCACGCCGTCCCGAGTTCGGCGTCCACCGCGGAATGGAAGGCGGCGGGACCGGCGGCCATGAGGTGCCGGAGCCGGTTCTCGCCGATCACCACGTCACCGCTCGCGCCGGTCTGGCCGCGCCACATCCCGAGTTCGGGGGTGTGGGAGAAGCGTTCGCCGTCGACGAGGTCGCTCGGGTCCTCGGTGACCTCGAAGGCCAGCATCGACCACTTGGCCAGCGACTCGGCCAGGCGCGCACCGGTGCCGACCGGACCGATCCAGTCGACGATCGCCTTGCGGGCGCCCGGCTGGGCCGGCTGGTCCTCCCACCGCATAGCTGACGACGCGTCGAGCGTGCTCGCGAGAGCCCACTCGACGTGAGGGCACAACGCGGTGGGCGCGGCATGGATGAACACCACACCTGTCGTCGTATCCGCGAAATGGTTCAGATCAGACATCGCTTCACTCCCGACTCACTGAGGGACGTCTTCCCCAACGACCTCGCGAAATCGTGTGAACGATGATTCGTATGTGGTTGTAGTAGACAACTGTGCCTCAAGTGATGGAATTACACCAGCGACACTTCTGCATTCTCAGCAAAGTTACAGCACCGTAATCCCGCCGGTGTGAGTCCCGGGCGGCGTGTCGGGGACACTGGGCGATCAGCCTCCGAGTGAATCCTCCGGACGACTGCGCCGGGTGGCGGCATCCACCACGCGGTCCGACAGCTCCGGCCACAGCGGCTTGGCCCAGTCCCCGAAGTCACGGTCGGTGAGCACGACCAGGGCCGTCTCGATCTCGGGCTGCACCCACAGCAGCGTGCCGGACTGCCCGAAGTGCCCGAAGGTCCCGGGAGAATTGTGCTGGCCCGTCCAATGAGGGTGCTTGGCGTCACGGAGTTCGAACCCCAGGCCCCACGGGCACGGCTTGTGCATGCCGTACCCGGGCACGACGCCGTCGAGGCCGCGGAACTGCTCGGTCACCGCCTCCTCGAGGGTCTCGGGCGCGAGGAGCGTCGGGGCGACGAGTTCGGTCGCGAAGGAGATCAGGTCGGCGAGGCTGGCCGACGCTCCGTGCCCGGCCGATCCCTCGAGAGCCGTCGACCCCATCCCGAGCGGCTGGCACACGGCCTCGGTGAGGTAGTCGGGGAACGCGATCCCGGTGGCCTCCGCGATGTGGTCGGCGAGGACCTCGAAGCCCGCGGAGGAATAGATGCGCCGCTCCCCCGGCCCGGCGCGGACCTTGTCGCGATCACTGAAGTCCAGGCCCGAGGCGTGGGCCAACAGGTGGCGTACGGTCGACCCCTCGGGCCCGGCGGCCTCGTCGAGGGAGATCGCCTCCTCCTCGACCGCGAGCAGTGCCGCGACGGCCACGATCGGCTTGGTCACCGAGGCGAGCCGATAGACGCGGGTGTCGTCGCCGCGCACGGCCAGGGCCCCCTCCGCACCGACGACCGCCGCCGAGACGTTGTCCACCGGCCAGTCCTCGACCACCGCCAACGCCGCATGCAACCGGTCTCGATCGAACTCGTCCGACATGTGATCCTCCCGGGTGATGGCAGATCGGGCCGCCGCCGGCCGGATCGTCTACAGGTGCGGGGTCAGTGTGTCAGTTCCGCCGCCCCGTCCGGGGTCACGTCCGCGGCACGTCGCGCCGACGGAACCCGACCACCCCCGCGCCCACGAGGGCCACCGCCAGAACCAGCAGCACCATCACCCCCACCGTGTCGACCGGCCCGACGGGTGCCCGACCCACCGCACCGAACGGCGACAGGCGCATCTGAGACTCGGTGAGCCGGAGGGTGGGTCCCATGAACGTGACGACGGCCGAGACGGCGAACACCGCCCAGGCCAGCGCCTGAGCGCGCGGCACCAGTCCGAACAGGGCGACCGACAGGCCGACGAACACCATCGCGGCGGGCACCTGCCAGGATCCGGCCCCGACGATCCGACCCACCGAATCCGGGTCGTCGAGGGCGACGGCAGTGGCCAGGCCGAACGCCGCGGACCCCGCCGCGACGACAACTGCGGCTCCCACGGCCACGACCGCGGTGTGCAGCGCGAGCGCCGACCACCTGGAGCGGCCGGCCGCGAGTTCGAGCTCCAGCCGCCCCGAGGTCTCCTCACCCCGCAATCCGCCGAGGGTCTGCAGGGCGAATCCGGCGCCGAGGATACCGACGAACACCACGAGCATCTGCACGAGTGAGTCGACGAGTGCCGGGGACTCGACGAGGAAGCCCGCGAGGGCGGGGTTGGACACGATCGCCTCGACGACGACGTTCATCAGGGCGCCGTACATGGTCATGAGCGCCACGACCCCGAGGGTCCACCCGATGAGTGCGCCGAGGTGCTGGTGGACCGCCACGCCGAGCTCGGATGACCGCCACCTCGAGGCCGCGGCAGGTCCCGTGCGGGCGGGGACCAACCCCTCCCCGAGATCGCGGCGTCCGGAGAGCCACAGAGCGGTGCCGGACAGCGCCACGGCCGCCACCACGGCCACGACCAGCGGGAGGGCAGAGGGATCACCGAACGGACGCACCAGACCGAGCCACCCCAGTGGTGATGTCCACCTCACCCAGTTCTCGTTGGTGTCCCCGATGCCTCGCAGGACCAACGTGAGGCCGGCCAGGGTCAGGCCGGCCGCCCAGACGGTGCGGTTGTGGGCCACCACCTGCGCGAGCACCGCCGTGGCCGCGGCGTACACCCACCCGGTGGCGACGATAGAGGCCGCATAGAACGCGGCACCGGCCCGGTCGACCGGGATGGCCAGGGTCGACGCCCAGATCCCGGCGCCGAGGAGCAGGAAGACACCGGCGACGACGACGAGAGTTGCCGTGACCGGGGCGAGCCGACCCGTCCTGGCGGACAGCAGGAGTTCCGTCCTGCCGGTCTCCTCCTCCCGGCGGGTGGACCGGGCGGTCAGGGCGATCGCCATGATCGGGATGGCGAACGAGGCGATGGACGCGTACTCGTTCATCATCACCCCGCCCAGGGTGTCGAGTCCGGCCACGCGGCCGTTGAGCATCACCATCGCCTCGCCGAGGGAGGCCGAGTAGGTGGCGAGTTTCTCCGGGGTGTCGTACAGCGCGGCGACCGAGACGCCGGTGACCAGGTACAGCGCGACCAACCCGACGACCCACGCGGCCGCGGACCGCCACCCCGTCCGCAGGTCGATCCGCACCAGCAGGCCGGTGCCGGCCAGCGCGGAGCTCACTGTGGACCGCCACCGGTCGTGCCCGCATCCGCGGGTCCCGTTGCGGGTCCGGCTGTGGATCCCTCACCGGCCCCCGCGCCCGAGTAGGCGCTGAGGAAGAGGTCGTCCAGGCTGGGCGGGGTGGCGGTGAGCGTGTGTATCCCGGCCGCGTGCAGGATCCCCGTCACCTCGCCGAGCCGCTGGGCGGGCACGTGGCAACGGACGTCGAAGCGCCCGTCCCCGGCTGACTCGAACCGCAGACCGTCGACCCCGTCGACGGCCTCCAGTGCGCGGGGGTCGGTGTCGGTGACGGCGTGGACCTCGGTGGTGGTGTGGCGACGCAGGTCGCCCAGGGTGCCCGAGCTGATCGTGCGGCCGTCGCGAATGATGCTCACCCGATCGGCCAGCGCTTCGACCTCGCCCATGATGTGGCTGGAGAGCAACACGGTGGAACCGCCGTCGACTGCTTCCCGGACACAGTCCTGGAACACCTGCTCCATCAGCGGGTCGAGCCCGGAGGTGGGCTCGTCGAGGACCAGCAACTCGGCTCCGGACGCCAGCGCGGCGACGAGCGAGACCTTCTGCCGATTGCCCTTGGAGTAGTCGCGGGTGCGTTTGGTCGGGTCCAGGCGGAAGCGGTCGATCAACTCCGCGCGGCGTGCCGGGTCCAGTCCCCCCAGCGCCCGACCCAGGATGTCGATGCACTGGCCCCCGGTCAGCCGCGGCCACAGCGTCACCTCCCCCGGGACGTACGCCAACCTGGAGTGAAGGTCGACCGCGTCCCTCCACGGGTCGCGCCCGAACAGCGTCGCGCGTCCGGAATCTGACCGCATGAGGCCCAGCAGGATCCTGATGGTGGTGGACTTGCCGGACCCGTTGGGTCCCAGGAAACCGTGTACCTCGCCGCGGCGCACCTGAAGATCCAGGCCGTCGAGCGCCCGCGTGGCCCCGAAGGTCTTGACCAGGCCCTCGACGTGCACCACCGGGTCCGAATCTGAACGCATGACCATTCCCTTCGTCGAATCCTCCCGACCATCCTCTCCATCCTCGGCACAATGTGGCAATGCTCTCTCCGATGTCCGGACACAGGACCTTCCGCCCTTCGATCACCGACCGCCTCACCAAGGCCGTCATGACCGCCTCGGGCTCGCTGCCCGGTCCGGTGATCCAGCTGGCCGGCGGCGCACCCCGACGAATCGATGGTCAGGTGCTGGACCCGCACTTCCAGGCCGGGGTCCGCGTGATGTCCCTGCTGTCCGAGGGCGAGTACGAGGACATGCCGCTCGAGCAGGCGCGCGAGACCGTCGAGCGGTCGGCGTACACCGTCTCGGGGAACCGGATCGAGCTCGCCGTCGTCAAGGACCTCGTCCTGCCGCTCGCCGGCACCGGCCGTCCAGGCGACGACACCGCCCGGGTCGACCTCCCGGCCCGGTTGTATTCCCCCGTCCACGGCGATGATCCTCTGCCGATGCTCGTGTACTTCCACGGTGGCGGTTGGGTGCTCGGGAGCATCGACTCCCACGATGCGACCTGCCGGTACATCGCCCGCATGGGTGGCCTCAAGGTGCTCAGCGTGGACTATCGATTGGCCCCCGAGTTCCTCTTCCCCACTGCAGCCGAGGACGCCGTGGCCTCGTTCCGCTATGTGCGGGACAACGCCGAGTCCCTCGGGGTGGACCCCACGCGAATCGCCGTGGGCGGGGACAGCGCCGGCGGCAACCTGGCGGCGGTGGTGTGTCAGCAGACCCGCGATGCGGGTGAGAAGACCCCCGACTTCCAGCTGCTGTTCGTCCCCGCGACCAACATGTCGGCGCGGACCCGCTCGTTCGAGTTGTTCGGCGAGGGGTTCTTCCTCACGGGGAAGAACATGGACTTCTACGAGAACACCTACCTGCGGTCGGACGCCGACCGTCTCGACCCCCGCGCCTCCCCCCTGCTGGCCGAGGACTTCTCCGGCTTGCCCCCGGCGCACGTCGCCACCGGCGGCTTCGATCCGCTACGCGACGAGGGCGAGGCGTATGCGCGGAAGATGGCCGACGCCGGGGTCAAGGTCTCGCTCCGGCGGCACTCCACGATGGTCCACCCGTTCGTCAACGCCGTCGGCGCGACCCCACTCGCCCGCGCCGCGCTGTCGGAGGCGGTGGGCGCGCTGCGGATGGGTCTGGCGTACTGAACCCTCGCCGAGAGTCGCCCCGGTCACGGTGTCGACCCGCTTACGGTGTCGCACCGGTAGACCGGACGCGTCGGTCCGCCCGGTAGCCCTCGGCCGCGAGCAGGGCCAGGGCGAGGCCGAGCAGGACAAAGGTGACGGTGTCGACCCCCCGGATCGTCTCCCCGAGCGCGAACGCCACGGCGACCAGCAGCACCGGTTCCAGGTACCCGAGGAGCCCGAACAGGGGAAGCGGGAGCAACCGCGACGCGGCGAGGTACGCCGCCATCGCCGCCGCCCCGGCGAGGCCCACCGAGAGAAGCGCGACGGTGCCCGCGACCGAGGACGGATGCTGGGTGCCGGACCAGATCAACCATCCGCTGACAGGCGTGAGCGCGGCGACCTCCCACCCGAACGCCATCGGCGCGTCCATGCCGACACGGCGGCGAACGACGAAGTAGACCGGGTACCCCGTACAGATCACGAGCGTCACCCAGGACACGCTCGGTGTGACCGCGATGTTGACGACGACGGCGACGGCGGCGATCCCCACAGCCACCCACTGCCAGGTGGACACGCGCGACTTGAGGACGACCCGGCTGCCGATCACCAGGGCCAGCGGCAGGAGCAGGAACCCGATCGACGCATCCAGGGCGTGGCCGTGCAGCGGTGCCCAGGAGAACAGCCAGAGCTGTACCCCGACCAGGGCGCAGAGCAGCCCGAACACCAGCGGAGACCACCACGTCCGCGTGAGGGCCGCCCACGAGTCACGGGCCATCGCGCGTCCCGAGGGGAAAATCAACACGAGGCTGTAGCAGGCGAAGGTCACCACGATCCGCCACCCGAAGATCACCTCGGCCGAGGCGTCGATCACCCCGGAGAGGTAGAAGATCAGGCCGAACAGGCTCGACGCCACGACCACGGAACCAGCCCCGCGCGCGGTATCGCCGATGGCCCCCGTCCGATTCATGGGGAAGAACATATAGTCGACCGGCCCGGTGCGGGTGGAGGCCCGCACGCGGTCGCCGTCTCATCAGCGGAGCGGGGGGCACGTCTTGGTGAACCTCCGGAGAGAGTTCGAGAACCCCTGCCAGGCCTTCAGAACGGTGGCTTCTCTCAGGTCGCCGGGGTCTACCGGCGGGATCGAAGGCCTCTGGAGCCGTCTGTGGAGGACTCGCGGGGGCGGATGGTGCGCGCAAATGAGATGACTCGAACCATTTTGAGCCCGGCGCAGGTGGACGAGCTGGTGGGCCTTTACGAGGCGGACGCGACGATAGTAAAGCTGGGTGAGCAGTTCGTCGCGCAGCGCCGAACTGCTGCCTCGCGTCTTCGGGCGTGGCATCGCTCACCTGACCGCTGGCGGCGTCCGCAACTGAACGAGATCGACCGATGAGCGCGCCGTCTCCGGGGACAAAAGTAGCGACATCCGAGCCCCGATCCACCGCCAGTACAAAGAGCTACTGCTAGACGCAGGTCCGCGCAATCACGCGTGCGTGGGCCTCCCGCTCGACTTAATCGATTGGGGTGACTTGTTTGCGCAGTAAGAAGCCAGCGTCGCTGACGACATCGCACGCCGGAAGATAACGCGTGCTGAGCTGTTTCCGGCAGTCATCCAGTCGGACTTCATCGCCCCGGCCATCTGTGATCGAGTCACGGCTGCAGGCTTCAGCACCACGGAAGTGACCGAGTCCTTGGGCGGAGGTGGTCTCCTCCAGATCGCTGGGTCTCTCCCAACCCGACGGGTGACGAACGCGCTGCGGGTAAGCAAGCACCTCCCTCCGCATCCACATCACTGTTCCCGCGTTGATAAGGAGGGAGAAACAGACAAATCGAAGTGCTGATCTCTCTTTGGCGGAGAGAGCGGAGCCATCAATCCCGCCGGCCAGGGTGAGCAGTTTATGCGCCGCAAGGGCCTTATCCGCGGTTGTCTCGCTGACTAGCAAGAACCGCCGATACCGTTCCTCATAAGTCGACATCGGACTACCTTCACGGCCCTTCTTGCCGACGCCGAGCAGTGACAGCGCGCCAGCCAGGAAGCCAACTCAACTCTGCACCCGACCGCGTGCGCGATCGCGAACCTGCTGGCGCAGTCTCGCCCGTACCTCGTCATGGATGGTGGTCGACGTCTGTTCCGCAGTCTCGACGGACACCACGAGCGCGTAGCGAACCGTCTTGCCGGCGCGGAGCCGCTGGGCATCGTCCATGCACTCGACGTGGATCGGGAAGGTGCCGTCATCGCCGAATACCATCGTGCGGGTGCCCTGCACGATCTCGTGTTGGAGGCTTCCCCGTCTGACCGAGTTGTGTTCGGCATCGATCCGCTCCCCGCCAGCAAGTCGGGTGTCTGGCGTGGCGAAGTAGACCTTGGCACCCCGGTAGCGGTTGAGCTGCCCGACGGTGGGGACCATGTAGGCGAGGGTGATGGTGAAGCGGTGCCACTCTGCGCGTGAACGGAGCGAAGGTGGGAGCGGCAGCTCGTAGGTGTGGCGTTGGTCGCGTGCAATTAGTCCTCCGCCGACCAGCACTGCCCTGTTCGTGGCTGCGCTTCCGAGCCGGTCGGTGTCGAGCCGGCCGTAGCCCAGGAGCGCGGTCAGGTGGCGGCGGGCCTGCTGGTTGGTGAGGCCGAGTTCGCGACGCAGCCGCCCCTCCCACTCGCCCCAACTGCTGGCGTGGGCGAGGAGGGCTCTCACGAGCAGCGGGTGGTACTGCGGGTCCGGTAGCGGCGCGTCTTCGGGCTCGTCCGCGCCTGCTTCGAGGATGTCGTACAGGCGGCTGGCTTCGCGGGCCACCAACGCGGTTGCGTTGCTCGTGCCGACGGTGAAGACGGTGTTGTTCGTTGCGCCCGCTCGCCCAGGCGCCGCTACTTGCAGGCCTGGCCCGGTCGTTGCGGTCGGAGCCAGTTCCACCTCGACGGTTTCCTGCCCGGCAGGCGGTCTGACAGGGCGGGCATACAGCGCCCTGCCTCCGATGTGGTGCAGATCGGGCTTGACCGAGCGGCCGACGCCGGGACCGGTCGCGCCGTAGTGGGCTGGGCCGTTCTGGTGGGTGATGTCCCAGGCGGTGTCCGGCACGTCGATGTCGCCGAGTCCATCGCTGTGGGTGGCGCCGATAGTCAGAGCATTGAGGGCGTCGCCTGGAGGGAGGATGCCTCGCAGCAGCGCCGCGTCGTAGACAGCCCGGAGCGCGGCGGACCGTGCCGTGTCGGCGTTAGAAGTGGCATCGGTCGGGATCGTGAGCGGGCCAAGGTGGTTGCCGGCACTGACGATGAACAGCAGGTTGTAGGAGTGGGCCAGCCAGTCGAGTAGCCGTCCGACAGGGCTCATCCGGCGCACGAGCGCTCGAGCTTGCGCACCGATGGACAGGTTGATGATGCGCACGCTCGGCGCGACCGGTCCCCTACCAGCCTCTCCTTCGACAATTCGCTTGACCGCGCGATGCAGCAGATCAGCGAGCAACCGGTCTGGGAGGATCTGCTCGTGTCCTGCCATGAACTCGTGGGGTCGCATGATGGGCCGCACATACAGTGGCCGGTCGAGCGGCTCGCCGTTAGCGGAAAGGTCACCGTGGATAATCAGCGAGGCCATCGCGGTACCGTGGTGGCGAGCGGCCAGCGGGTAGTTCTCGCCGATCCCGTCGGGATCGTCAACGACCAGCCGACCGGCGAGAGCATCGTGGTTGGGAAACGGCAACCCGTCCAGCAGGGCGACCCTAGGCAGGCCATCGGTGCGCCCTCCGGGTGGCAGGCGGACCTCACTGACTGGTTCTGTGGTCTGCGGTGCGACGCTCATGGGAGTGAACGGGTTGACGAACATGACTTCGTCGGTGGTCAGTAGGCGGATTGACTCGGCCCCGTCGGCCAGCAGCGCGTGAACCTGTTGGACCGGCAGTTCTGCGAGCAGTGCGTGATAGCCGATTTCGCCGATCTGGGATCGGTCCAGCACACGGCCACCACTGTCGGAGATGACCAGCTCGACGTGTGCTTGTGCCGTAGCGAGCTGAGTTGCGTCGCGACGGTACCACAGCTCGACTTCGACCATCACGGTGCTCACGGACTGGCCGACAACGTCGAGGTTCTGCTGCCACTGCTCGCGCAAGCCGGTCTCTCGGATGCGATCTTCTGGCCCCCACCGCCGGATCGCGGTGAGCTGTTGGAACGCGGTCTTGAACTTGCCCAAGCCGTGGTCGAACGATGCTGACGGGTCTGCTTGCCAGGCGGTGAAGAGGCGCAGGAGTTCCTCGATCGCTTTGGCGTTCGACATCATCAGGTACAGGGAGTGCTGTATGGGCTTGTCCGTGCGGCCGCTCTTGGACTCGGTCATGTGGAAGTCGTCGTCTGGGTCCGATTGGTCTCCGATCAGCTCGGACAGGAACTCCAGTCCTTCGATCTTGTCGATCGCGTTGCGGAAGTCCTTGATGCTGCCAGCGAGGTCGAAGACGACCACCAGCGCTGGGTCGACCTCGTCGGGTGTGTCAGCGGACAGACGCGCCCGCTCGGCGTCGAACGCTGCGCTCAGCTCGCTGAACTGCGGCGTCAGCCGCTCCCCCTGGCGACCGGCGTGGGGTTTGGACAAGCGCGGCATGTCCCGGGTCTTTTGTGTGGGCCGATCTACCACCGTTGGCGACCCGAACGCCAGGAGTGGCCGGCGCTCCGCGGTCACCCCGCCGCCTGATCTCGCCTGTGCTCAAGACGTTCCTGGACGATCCGTCGGAGGTTGCTGTCGGGGAGTTCGAGCACGGCTCTGCGGCGCACGTCCAACGCGAACTCTTCCAGTTCGGAGAAGCTTGCTCCGGCGAGCTTGTCCGCCAGGGTCCGGGGGGCGAATCCGAGGTCGCCGCCCAAGCGGACGGCGAGGCGTTCCAGGAAGCTGGTCGCCTGTGCACGACTGGGCGGTTCGAGTTCAGCGCGGATCTGGAAGCGTCGCCATGCTGCCCGGTCGAGCAGTTCGCTGTGGTTGGTCGCTCCCACCAGCAGCACGTGCGGAGGTAGCTGGTCGATCTGGAGCAGCAGAGTGGAGACAACCCGCTTGATCTCCCCGGTCTCGTGCTCGTCGGATCGTTCTTTGGCGATGGTGTCGAGTTCGTCGAAGAACAGCACGCAACGGCGGGTTCGGGCGAACTCGAAGGCGGTGTCGAGCCGCGCGGCGGTCTCGCCCAGGAAGCTTGACACAACCCCCTCGTAGCGGATGACGTAGAAGGGCAGCATCAGCTCCGAAGCGATGGCTTCGGCAACGCTGGTCTTGCCGTTTCCCGGAGGGCCGGACAAGAGCAGTCGATTGCGGGGTTCGATCCCATAACTTCGCAACAGTTCGGCGCGCTTCTGCTCCTCAATCAGCTCAGTGACAACGCGTTGCGGGACCGGAGCAAGCTCCAACTCGTCCAGGCGCCGATGAGGAATGATCTCTTGCACCAGGTCACGCATGGCTGCGGCGCGGTCATCACGTGGGGCACTCTGTCCAGTGGTGGTAATCAGCTCGGACAGACGGTCGGCGACCAGGTGGTGCTGGTTGGCTCGCTCCTCCGCGATGACCGCCTCGACGAGGACGCGGAAGCGATCTCGATCGCCACGGCGCTCGGCCTCGACGAGGTCGAGAAGCAAGTCCGCACGCGCCATGGTCTGCCTCCCTCAGTCGCCCATCTTCATGTCCTGCCTACTTTACCGGTGGCGGCTCCAAGGCTAGCGAGCCTCACCGACACGGCCGCTCGCGTATTCTCTCGGTCTCGTGAGTCTGTCCGTGATGGACTTGGGGCATGGATGATGCGTCGTTGCTGATCGACTAGCGCTCGGCGTCCCTGGCTGCCGCCGGAGAGGATGTGCGGGCGTGGGCGAGCAAGCGGCGGGTCTTCGTGTCCAGCCTGATTACCGACATGCCCGACGAGCGGGCAGCGGCGCGGGCAGCGATCGTGCCGGTCGGGGCGACAGCGGTGATGTTCGAGGATCTCGGAGCGCAGGACATCTCGGCCGAGCAGGCCTACCTGTCCGGGGTGCGGAGCTCCGAGGTATACGTCGGCATTTGGGGTTCGCGCTACGGCGTGCGGATGTCCGACGGGTACTCGGCCACGCATGCGGAGTACTTGGAGGCCGAGCGCGACGGCTTGAGGCTGTGCCTGTTCGTCCACGGTGAGACCGGCGGGGAGATGGACGGTGCGCAGCGCGATCTGATCCAAGGCGCCCGCAACCTGTACACGACGAGCCCGTGGAGTGACCCGGAAGACCTCTGCCGGCGGGCGCGGCGTCGTCTGGAGGAGCTGGCAGCAGAGGAACTCGCGCCGTGGGTGCGGGTGGGCCGGAATCTGTTTCGTGCGCGCGAGATCACCAACGACGGGAAGACGATCTCGCTGACTGCGGCGGTGCGCAGCGATGCAGTCCACTCCGAGTTGGCGCGGCTGCGCGACAACCGCACCGGCGGTGTCCCGTTCGCTTCCTCTCACACGGCACTGCCGGTGCAGATCGTGGAGTTGTCCACCAGGACCGTCTCAACGATCGGTCATGAGGAGCGGCTGACGCTGGCCGCACAGGATCAGCGGAGCTCGAACATGCGCGTATCCATCAACGGGATATCGGCTGACGAGGTCGGTCAGCGGGCGTTGTCCGATGGGTTGTTCGGCACGTCGCTGCTCGGCCACCAGAAGGGGTGGATGGCGCGGCCGATCGATCCCTTGGCACCGCTGCGGGGACTGGGCCTGGACGACAGCGTCCTGCGGCCGGTGGCTCGACCGTTGTTCGCCGAGCGGTTGATCACCGAACAAGCAGCGTCGAGGATTGACTCTTTCGCGCTCGGCCCCTCTCATCAAGGCGTGCGCCGTCTGCGGGCCACCTGGACCCCGCCGCACGTCTATGTGAACGAACCGGACCCAGGACCCGTCTCGATCGACGGCACCGTGACGGGCCTGTAATCGAGACGGGTCCTTAGAGGATCACCTGCACGGTGCGGGTCTTGTGGATCACCAAGCCTGCTCCGGATCTATGTAGCTACATAATGAGCAGGTGCCGCGGTTCCGGGCCGAGGGGCGAGTTATCAGTGATGCCGTACCGGTCGCGGTAGGCGGCGACGGTGCGAGCGTACCGTCACCACGCCGCTGCCTTGCGTGGATCATGGATGGCCGACCCAGCGGTTCCGTCCAGGGCTCGCCGACCTAGCGTGCGGTCTCGGACTCCTAGCAAACTGCGTCGACATCTACCAACGGTGCAACGACGACAACCGGCGCCTGCGCAACAAAGCCTTCTTCACCAAGGTCTACATCGACGAAGACAACGAACTCCGAGAACAACCGACCCATCGAAGTGCTCCTCGACCCCGAGAGCAACGCCAATGCCCCCAACTGGACCCAGAACAGCGACAAGACCCGAACCCTAGCCAACGATTCCATCGGTAAGGGTTCGAGCTTCGTGCGCGGGGTGGGGCCAGCGGGGCTCGAACCCGCGACCAGCGGATTATGAGTCCGCGGCTCTAACCAACTGAGCTATAGCCCCCCGCACGCGCCGGGAACGTCCACCGGCACGTGCGGCGCAATCGTAGCAAGATCTCTCACCGAGCCTCCGGCCACCAGACTGCGCGCACGGCCGAAAGACCGTCAGGGACCTGCGCGGGCGGATCGTTCCACGCCATCACCACACGATCGGGCGAGTCGTAGGCGGGGTGGCCCGGGTCGCCGGTGGCGACAAAGGAGACCCAGGAGTCGTGCATCGCCTCGACCAGGCTCGGCGGCGCCGGCGCACCGAGATAGCGTTCCACGTTCTCGCCGTTCGGGACGGCCCAGAAGAAGGGCAGGTCGGCGCAGTGTCTAGATCCGTTTCCCCCGGTCCAGCAGAAGTCGTACACCCAGGTCGGGTCCCCGGCGGCGAGTCTCGTCTCGGCGGCCCGGGCGACCGTGGAGTGGATGGCGGCCGCGTCGATGACCGCGCCCACGCTACGTCGCAGCGACCGTCCGTTGGACTGCCGGGCCAACGCCCTGAGCCCCTGCCTCGGGAGTTGCTGCGACAGCGCCATGAACGCGGCCCCCGGCACCAGCGCCGGGCCCGGGAGCTTGTCCGAGACGGCCTCGAACTCCGTCGCGGTGGAGCCGATGAGCAACGGTACTCCCGTGGTGGGCCCTGCCGCGACGGCTTCCAGTGGAGGGACGGGGATCGTCTCGCCTCCGACCACGGGCCGGAACGGCAGCGTGAACTGGTTCTCCCGCCGCAGGCGCCGGTGGAACTCGTCCACGGTGCCGCGCCCCCCGGCGGCCAGCCCCTCCGCGGTGACCCCCTTGGGCGGGTGTGTCGCCGGGGCACGCAGAACCGCCGGTGACGCCGCGATCGCCCCGTGGAACAGCCCCGCAGCCGGCGGAGAACCCAGCAGGCAGAGCACCGCTCCCCCGCCGGCCGACTGACCGGAGACCGTCACCCGGTCGGGGTCTCCGCCGAACGCGGCGATCTCGTCCCGGATCCACTCGAGTGCGGCGACCCAGTCGAGCAGCCCCCGGTTGTCCGGGGCGTCGGGAAACGGGGTGAAGCCCTCCACGCCGAGGCGGTAGCCGACCGAGACCACGACAATCCCGCGGCGCGCGAAGGTCGATCCGTCGAACCAGGGCTGGTGGGATGAGCCCGATTCCCAGCCGCCTCCGTGGATCCACACCAGCACGGGGTGTGACCCGCCTTCCGCCGGTGCCCACACGTCAACGTGCAGGATGTCGCTCCCCGCGACGATCGGCTCGGGGATCGCCGGGTCGGGGTCGAATCTCAGCCTCTGCGCGGTGGCGGCGGGCCTGGTCGCATCACGGACCCCCTCCCACGGCGCTCGTCGGACCGGGGCGGCGAAGCGTAGGTCGCCGACCGGGTCCTCGGCGTAGGGGATCCCGTAGAAGCGGACGACGTCGCCGAGGTCGGTGCCGCGGACGCGGCCGGTCGACAGAGTGACCTCGGTGCGTGTCATGGGCGCCAGCGTAGCGGCCGCCTTCACGTTGAGATCGCGCCGTCATGCTGTCGGATCTTCAGAGTAGGAGCGGGAGACTGTGAGACCTGCTACAAGTTAAAACGACTTACTTATCCCGAGGCTTGGAGTCGCGATGCCGACCATTGAAGAGTCCGTTCGCCAGCTCGCTGCTAAGGTCCGCGACCTCAAAGCCCACATTTCAACAGAAGAGGCCACCAAGACCGCATTGATCGCGCCCTTCATCCAAGATGTGCTCGGCTACGACATCTTCGACCCGAGGGAGGTCATTCCTGAATACGTTGCCGATGTCGGACGGAAGAAGGGTGAGAAGGTCGACTACGCGATCAAGAGCGGCGAGGACTTCCGGTTTCTTATCGAGTGCAAGACTATTGGTTCGCCTCTCAGCTTGGACCACGCTACGCAGTTGATCCGCTACTTCAACGTCACGGACACCGAGTTTGCGATTCTGACCAACGGAGAGGTGTACCACTTCTACGCACAGCTTGACGCAGCAAATCGAATGGACGAGAAGCCCTTCATGACATTGGACCTCGCCAACATCGACGAACGCATCTTCCCTCACTTGGAGAAGTGCACCAAGAGCAAATTCGATGCCGAGACGATCGCCGCTTCAGCTGAGCATCTCAAGTACGTGGCCGAGGTACGCAAAGCAATGGCGGCTGAATTCCGAGAGCCGTCGGATGACTGGGTGCGCTACTTTGCGAACCGGGTAACCTCTCGGCGACTCACCGCACAAGTACTCGAGTTCTTCCGCGAAGTGGTTGGCACAGCTGGCGCACAGTTCATCCGGGATGAGGCCAACCGCCGCCTTCGCACCGCCCAAGACCTAGATGAGCACACCCCGACCGAAATGGAGTCCCCGAGTACGGAGCAGGCGCAACCCGAACCCACGCTGGTCCAGCCAGAGGATGATGTTGAGACCTCGCCTGAGGAGATCGAGGCGTTCCAGATCATCAAGGCTATAGCCCGACAGAAAGTATCGGCGGCACGTATCTATATGCGCGATGCCAAATCGTATTGCGCCATCTTATTCGATGACAACAATCGCAAACCGATAGCGCGCCTGCACTTCAACTCTTCTAACTGGAGAATAGGGGTGTTCGACGAGGCCAAACAGGAGACGTTGCACCCACTTGCAACCTTGGACGACATCTACGATCACGCGGACGCAATCTTGGCGCGCATCGCCGCCCTAGCCGGTGAGTGACAGGCCACTTCCAACCTCGTCATCCCGATTGGAGCCCAACGTGACGCTGGAGAGCTCGGCGACGCAAACACAGAAGGCAGGTCAGAAGAGCACTCCTGACCTGCCTTCGACTGCTCCCCCATCTGGACTCGAACCAGAAACCCTTCGATTAACAGTCGAATGCTCTGCCAATTGAGCTATGGGGGATTGCCTCGGCGACCGACGATCACGCCGAGCACCGAGAACTCACCTTAGTGCGAGCGCGGCCGTCGGTCCAAATCGCCAGGTCAGGCGATGTCGGGCGTGGCGCCCACAGCCTGGTCGAGCAGTCCTCGCCGGTACTCCTCCAGCGCGACGAGGTCACCGAACAGTGCCGAGTAGCCCTCCGGGTCCGCCGCCGGACTCATCCGCTGCACCTTCGACTTGAGGTCGGCGATCTGACCGGACACCCACACCTCCTGCAGTCGGGCGAGCACGCCGGAGACGTACCGGGGCAGCGCGTCCTCCGCCACCCGGAGCGTCTCGACCGCCATCAGGCCCACCAGCCGCCGCAGCCCGTCGTCCTCGAGCCCCCGGGACACCTCGGACACCCAGTTCGCGCCGCTCTTGCCCGAGGCACACCCCCCGGCGGCGGACACCGCGGCGGCGAGCCTGGAGTAGGCGGGATGGGTGTAGCACTCCGACGGGAGCGAGTCGAAGAGCGGCCCTGCCAGACCCGGGTACTGCAGGGCAGCCTTGAGCGCCTCGCGCTGCGGCCACAGCACCGGGTCCGCCGGTGAGGGCAGGGGTACGCCCGTCGGTTCCACGGGAGCTCGTCGTTCGTCCCGGGAAACAGCCTCGTGGTCGTCTCTCCCCCCGCCTCTTTCGGCGCGGTCCCGCAGCGGGCGGGGCCCACCCCCGGACCCTCCCGAGCCGCGACGGCCTGGCCCACGGG
>NZ_JAALDV010000118.1:3753-13977 GCF_014145045.1 Dietzia sp. DQ12-76 | reverse complement strand
GCCGACGGCGACGGCCGCACCGACGCCCACCGCCACGGAGGCGGCGGCCACGCCGAGCCTGGTGGCCAGGCCGACGGCGACACCCATCCGGGGACGGATGCCCGGCCGGTCACCCAGGTCGAGATCGGAGATGTCGGCCACCGTCCTGCCTTCCGCCACGTCGGGCGGAGGGACCTCTGCGAGGTGTGGGGCTGTGGTCTGGGTACTGGTCATGATGTTCCTCCTCGATAGTGGAATGAGCGAGAGATCTGTGTCCGGTTGACGCGTGATCACCGGCGGGGGCTGACGATGACGGTGCCCACCATCTGGGGATGGATGGAGCAGGTGACGCGGTAGACACCGGGCTGGTCGAACGTCATCCTGTGCTCGCCCTCGGCGCGGAAGCCGGCTGTCGACGTGAGGCCGTCCACGACGATGTCGTGGAACGTCCCTCCGTCGTCGTAGAACCAGGCGACCTCCTCCCCGGCCGTCAGGTGCACCTCCCGGGGGTCGAAGGCGACGTTGCGCACCGTGACCCTGGTCGGCTCCGGGGAGCTCCCGCACCCGGTGACCGCGAGGACCGCGGCGGCCACGACGGCCAGGCCCGGGTGTCGACGTGGGAGACCCGTCCGGGTGCGGGTCATTCTTCGACGATCACCTCCCCGGTCATCTGGGCGTGCGGGGTGCAGTGGTAGCCGTAGACGCCGGCGGTGTCGAACGTCTGCGAGTAGCTCCCCTCCGTCTGGAGTTCGGAGGCGAAACTCATCGGCGCGTCGTCGTCGGAGACGACGTCGTGGGGAAGGGAGGCCTCCCAGACCCATTCGACGGTGTCCCCCGGCTTGATCGTCACGACCGCGGGGTCGTAGCTCATGTCGAGGACACGGACCTGCACGGTGGTGCCGGAGGAGGCGCCCCCGGTCCCGCCGTCAGAAGAGCACCCGGTCGTCAGCAGGACCGCCGACACGGCGATCGCGGCGATCCTGGCGGTGTGTCGCAACATCGTCAGTTACCTCTCGTAGTAGAAGTTGGTCGTCATCCCGGCGTCCAGGTGGTAGGCGTTGTGGCAGTGGAACATCCACGCCCCCGGGTTGTCGGCGTCGAACTCGAACGCCAGATTCTGGCCCGGGTGGATGATCACGGTGTCTCGCCGCAACCCGCCGTACTCCGGGACCCCGAACGTGTGTCCGTGCAGGTGCATGGGGTGCCACATCGTCGTGTTGTTGGTCATCTCGACGCGGATGCGCTCCCCCGTCCGCATGGTCACCTTCCCGACATCCGGTCCGGCGATCCCCCACACGTAATCCGAGGGCGACTGGATGAGTTCCAGTCGGAAGGTCCGATCCGGGGACCGCGCCGGCAGTGCGGAGGCCTCGGTGGCCCGGAGGCCCGAGTCCTGAACCGGCGTGCGGTCCAGCTCGGGTATCCGGCCGGACCGGGCGAGGTCGACGCTGGTGACCGAGTCCCGGCTGCGCAGGGTCGTGGCGACGAAGTCGTCCGTGCCCTCCACCCGCGCGACCACGGGCCACGTGCCGGAGCCGACCTCGACCAGGACGTCGACCCGCTGGGCCATCCCCACGAGCACGGACGCGGCATCCACCGGTTCGCAGGGGAACCCGTCGGTCTCGATGACCCGCATCATGCGACCTCCCACGGCCACGCGGTACGGCGTCTCCGCCGCGGCGTTGATGATGCGGAGCCTCGCGGTGGCGCCCGGGGGTGCCACCAGCGGCTCGGCGTCGGCGGTGGGTCGGCCGTTGATCAGGTGCACCGGGTAGGAGATGTGCTGGGTCATCCCGCCGAGTTCCACGGACTCCGGATGCGGCCCGGCGGTCCGCGCCATGGCCTCCGGATCCACCGGGGTCGTGGTCGTCGTCGTCACGGATCCGTGACCCTGGTGCCCTCCGTGTCCCCCGTGGCCCGCGTGCCCACCCAGCGCCGGGTTGAGGGCGCGGAGCAGGTCCTCAGGTGACGGCCCGTGCCCCACGGTCCAGTCGTCGAGCACGACCA
The DNA here is from genome assembly GCF_014145045.1 of Dietzia sp. DQ12-76. NCBI lineage: Bacteria > Bacillati > Actinomycetota > Actinomycetes > Mycobacteriales > Dietziaceae > Dietzia > Dietzia sp. DQ12-76. Next base: position 11,991 of record NZ_JAALDV010000118.1, on the reverse strand, counting down.
CCAGGTCGACGTCGGCGCCGTAAGGATCCTTCGGATCCTCGACGATCAGCGCGCCCAGCATCGCCTCATCCGCCTGGAGCCCGGAATGCGAGTGATACCAGTACGTCCCGGCGTGCGGCAGCCTGAACGCGTAGTCATACGACCCACCGGGGGCGACGTTCTCACCCGTCAACGGAGGGGCACCGTCCATGTCGTTCCGGATCTGGATGCCGTGCCAGTGGATCACGGTCTCCTCGTCCAGGGCGTTGACGTGGTGGACCCGGAGTTCGTCCCCCAGGGAGGCCCGGATCTCCGGCCCCACCGGCCCGTCGCCGTACGACCTCGCCGAGACCTGACGACCGGCGAGACCGAAGGCGGCGAGTGCGGCTGTCACCGTGACGTCCACCGCGCGCCCCGAACTGAACCGGGCGGCCTCCGCCGCGGCGACCTCGGGATCCGCGTACCCGATCCGGTCCGAGGCCTGAACGGCGGTGGTGATGGCGTTCTCGGCCGCGCAGGCCGCCATCGCCACCCCCACCCCACCGAGTCCGAGCGCGGCCAGGAAGGCCCGTCGGCTCACTCCGGACCGGGCCGGGTCCAGCGTCCCCGGGGAAAGTCCCATCAGGCGACCCTCCGCTCCGGGGCCCGCACTCCGCTGACACCGTCGGAGCCGCCGGCGTGGCCGGTGATCGTCGCGGTGGAGACGACCTCCCCCGTCGCGGGGTCGACGCCGACGATCGTGGGCAGGTCCTCCCCCTCGTCGTCACCCGTTCCGGGGGCGGTGCCCAGGACGTAGAGGACCGATCCGTCGAGGTTGTAGGAGACGGAGTCGATCGAGTCCAGCCCGAGCTTCTCCAGATCGAGGTTCTGGGTCTCCCGCGCGCCGTCGACGTCGAACAACCGGACCCGGACCACGTCTCCCCCGTTGGCGGAATGAGGATGGATGTCGGAATCGGTGTACTCCACGAAGAACTGCTCCCCGTCGGGACGGATGCCGTTCGTGTAGAAGCGTCCTCCGTCTCGACCCACGTTGCCCAGCGGACGCACCTCGTCGGTGGGCAGGCCGGAGGAGAAGTCGAAGAGGTAGGCCTCGCCGGCCTCGTTGATGAGGAACCCGGACTCCACGTCGTCGGCGAAGTGCGCCTCACGAGACGCCGTGAAACCCTCGGGCAGGACCTTCGAGCGGCCGCTCTCGCTGATGCGCCCCTCGTCGTCGATCGTGAGCTCGAGCAGTTCGCGGGATCGTTCGCACACCGAGTAGATCTTGTCCCCGACCGGCCACGTGTACGGTCCGCAGCCGATGATCTGCTGCTCTCCGGACAGCACCCCGCGGTCCAGATCCACCACACGGGGCCCGAAGAGCTGGTCGTCCCACGAGGTCATGAACCGGCCGGCGCCGCTGATCGTGTGCGAACCCTCTCGGGAGTGGAACCGCACGTGGCGCGGTAGGAGCACCTCGTCGGGTTCGAGCAGGTTTCCGGAGTAGGTCGAGACGGTGTAGTCGGCCTGGCCGCGCGAACCGCGCGGGGTCCACACCTCGAACGCCACGGCCTGCGGGTCGGCAGGGGTATCGGTCGTGAAGAGGTGGACGACGTCGTCCCAGATACCGTGACCTGTGGTGATGCGGGTCTTGACGACGCCGTCGGCGGGGTCGAAGGCGGCCCAGACGGTCTCGTCGTCGCGCCACTCTGCGGCGATCATCCAGTCGGCGCCGATCGGTGTCACCTCGGCGGTGTACGGGATGTTCGGGTCGGCGCCGACCTCTCCCAGTTCCTGGTCCTCGTCGCCGAGCGTGGCGTTCGCCGGAGGGGCCGTGACCGCGGGGACGTTCGGGAACTCGTAGGTGGTCGCGACCCCGTTGGCCACGTCGAACTCCCCGTCGTCTCCGCCGTCGGAACCGGGCGAACACCCGACCAGTAAGAGCACGGCCGCGGTGGCCGCGGAGAGGCCCGCGAGGCGGGGGGTGGTGAAAACGGTCATCTGAGTGGTCCTCTCGGCCCTTCTAGCGGGAGCCCGCGCCGACGCGCGGGCGGGTGGCGTGGTTGGTCTGGCAGTCCTCGCCGATGATCGGGGCGAGCGTGCAGGTGTACGACTGGGACTCGTCCGAGACGCACCAGATGATCTCCTGATCGAAACTGCCGGAGACCGGGTTGTACATGACGGCCTGGGCGTCCGGTTCGCCGCAGTACTTCGTGGAGCACCGCGGGGCGCCACAACAGTCGTAGTAGGCGATCAGGTACGTCTTGCCGTTCTCGGGATGGGTGCAGCACCCCACCCAGTACTCCGCTCCCGGCTTCGATCCGGGTGCGCAGGTCGAGACTCCGCCGCCCGCACAGGAGGGGCAGGGTCGGCCGTCCATGTTGCACCAGCGCCAGTAGTTGCACTCGGTGGGATCCTTGCCGTCGTACGTGGGCAGGAGGTCGTCACCGGCCCCGAACGGGGTCACCGCATTCTGCGGGGCGGGGGGCGTCGTGGCGCCGGACGCGGGCGGTTGCTGGGCGAGGGCCTGGGGGTCGCGGGTGACCGGCAGTGCGCCGACCACGGCCACTCCCGACAGGCCCATGGTCCACTTGGCCATCTTCGAGAGGACCGAGCGGCGGGACGTGCGTTCCGACAGGTGCCGGGAGACCTTGCTGAGCGAACTCCCTCCCCCGCCGGACAGCCATTCGGCGTGTTCTGTCAGGCGGCGTTGGTCGGAGTCATCGATGTGAGCCACGAGGTGTTCCTTTCCTTGCATGGGGTGGACGGATCGTGCGCGGACCGCGGTGACGAGCGCCGCGGTGCGCTCACGAGGCGGTGGGGACGCCGATACCGGCGTAGAGGTGCTGGATCGTCGGCGTGCCCGACTCCAGCGCGTTGAGAAGACTCTCGACGTGCTGCATGTTGTTGCACAGACCCTTGGCGGCGATGGACCCGTCGGTGTCCAGGAGGATCCCGTACGGAGTGGTGCCGACCTGGTACGCGATGCCCACGTCGCGGGCGTCGAGGTAGGACAGTTCCGCGCCGATCCCGGCTCCGGCCAAAAACTCACGGTGCTCCTCCTCGGTCCCGTCCGAGATCAGCACCACGTCGAGGTCGCGCTCGGCCTTGGCCATGGCCTTGATCCCCGGGAGCAACGCCTTGCAGGTCGAGCACTTCGGGCCCGTGAACATCAGCAGCTGGGGCTTGTCGCGCTCGCCGGCGACGGTGGTGTCCCGTTCCATGTGGTCGACCAGGCCCGAGAAGGACGGGCCGGTGTCCCCGACCGCAGGACCCGAGTCGAGCACCCTGGCCCCGAGCGGGCCGAGACGCACCTGGACCCGGCCCAGTTCCCGGGCCAACCCCAGGATCATCAGGACCAGGACGACGTCGACCAGCACGAGGACGACGAGCAGCGTGAGGACGAAAGCAGACATAGGAGTACTCCTGTTCGAGGGTGGACGATCGGGCGACGCCCGACTGCGGCGTGCGGGTGTAGAGGACGTGACAGATGAGAATTCCCTTATTGGGGCGGGGAACCGCTAGGGGGAGGCGGAGTAGCGCCGGCTGAGTTCGTCGCGGGCCGGCTGGAGGTAGTCGTCGACCCTGCTCCGACCGAGCGTCAACGTCGAGGACACCGCGGCCGCCCCGAACGCCAGCGCGACCGCCAGTACGGCGAGGACGAACCCGGTCGCCACCTCGGGCAGAGAACTCGGGCCCGGCAGGTACAGGCAGGCCACGGCGCCGGCGGCGAACGCGAGGGCCCTGGCCACGTGCCACCACCCGATCCTGGGAGCGTCGTGCTCACCGAAGGCGAAGCATCCGCAGTCCAGCTCCGTGCGGCCTCGGAGGAGGTTCACTGCCAGTCCGGCCGCATAGACGCAGAACAGGACGGCCACCGACCACGCGACGGCCGGCAGGCCGACTCGCCCGAGACACGCCGCACCGAGCACGATCTCGAGGAACGGCAGAACCCGTCCCACACGCGCCGCGACGGCGTCGGGCAGGATCTTGTATCCGACGACCACTCGGGAGTGGCCCTCGATGTCGCGTAGCTTGCTCAGCCCGGCGGCGAGCAGTGCGATCCCGATGACCGACGTGGCGAACATTCCCGTCATTGCCGTTCCTTCCGACGCGCTCGGCTCCCACGATTCAGATGTCGTGGCACGTCGCGGACGCTATGCCCGGTGTGTTACTCAGGCGTTGCCACCAAAGTGCTCAGTTGTTTCTAACGCTCTGAAGTTGTCGAGATCACAGTCGACGAGACGGTCCGGCCGGCGAGGTCTCCTCACCCGTAGAGGAACGATGACAGTGGGGGTTCATCCGCGCGCCGGGCGCCGGGCGCCGGGCGACCGGGCGTGCGCCGGGCACGGGGCGTGCGCCGGGCACGGGGCGTGGGCGACCGGGCGTGGCCTGTGAACGAGGAAGTGGCCTGTGAACGCGAAAAAGCCCCCGCCTCCCGGGGGGAGACAGGGGCTGCGCCTGCGGTGGTCCTAACTGGGTTCGAACCAGTGACCTCTCCGGTGTGAACGGAGCGCTCTTCCACTGAGCTATAGGACCTCGTGCGCCGTCGTTCTCGCGTCGGCACCGCAACACTGTAGCAAGCCCCGCGCCGGGACCCAATTCGGGGTCCTCGACGACCTCGCGCGCACCTCGCCGCCCCCTCGCCGCACGCACAGCCCGCCCGGATGGGCAGCATCAGAGCAGATGAGGCGTCGTTTCCGCCCCCCGATTTGTGTTCCAAGATCGGCGTCGGCTAATGTTCATTCTCGCAACGCGGTGAGCAACAGCACGCCGGGGAGCAGTGCGGATGTGGCGCAGCTGGTAGCGCATCACCTTGCCAAGGTGAGGGTCGCGGGTTCGAATCCCGTCATCCGCTCGGAGGGATCGAGGAGCCAGGAGTCCTCACCGGGCTCGATACCTTTTCGGTGGAGTGGCCGAGTGGTGAGGCAGCGGCCTGCAAAGCCGTCAACACGGGTTCGATTCCCGTCTCCACCTCCACGCCGGAGTGATCCGGTTGGTGAGTCCCGCGCGATTAGCTCAGCGGGAGAGCGCTTCCCTGACACGGAAGAGGTCACTGGTTCAATCCCAGTATCGCGCACCACGACACGACGCCCCGGTCTTCCGCCGGGGCGTCGCGCTTTTCCGGGGCGTGGAGCTTTGTCCGGGGCGTCGAGCGTTCTCCGGGGCGTCGCGCTTGGGCGTCGGCCATGTCCGCGGCGGTGGTGTCTTCGCGCGCGCGGGCCGCTTGCCTTGGTCGTTCTCACTGCGGTGATCCCGCCACATTCCCGCGGAGAGCACGACCAGGATTCGCGCGGGGGCCGGCTTGAGCCGCGATTCCTGTCCGGGACCGTCGGCGTCTAGCCTCGTCGACGATGACCCTCACGATCCGATCGGCGCTGGCGGCCGATATCGACGACCTCTCGGCCCTGGCCGCTCTGACCTTCCCGCTCGCGTGTCCGCCCGACCTGCCCCGTGAGTCGGTGGAGGCGTTCGTGCGCGACACACTCGGGCCCACCTCGTTCCGCGGGTACCTGGAGGACCCGACCCATCGACTCCTCGCCGGTGTCGGGCCCGATGGCGACATCCTGGCCTACGCCCTGCTCGTCGAGGGCACCGCGATGGACGAGTCCTGCGCGCGGGTGATCTCGAGCCGCCCGACCGTGGGTGTCAGCAAGTTTTATCTCCACCCGTGCCTGCACGGCAGCGGCGAAGCCGGTCGGCTCCTCGACGCCGTGGTGCGGCACGCGCAGGACTCCGGCGCGCGGAGTCTGTGGCTGGCGACGAACGTGGCGAACTCGAGAGCGCTCGCCTTCTACGCCCGGAGCGGTTTCGAGAGACGGGGGCACCGCGACTTCATGGTCGGGGGCGTGCGGAACCGCGACGTCGTCCTGGAACGCCCGGTCCAGCGCCCACTGTGAGCGACCGGCCGGGGTGGGCCGGGTGAGCGACCGGCCGGGGTGAGCCGGGTGAGCGACCAACCGGGGTGGGCCGGGTGGGTGGACTGGTGGGTGGATCGCGTGGACTGCCGGTACGGGCGGTCTCGATCCCGGCTCAGCCGCCGACCGTCTCGAAGCGTGACAGCGCGAGGAGCCGGGACGTGGCCCGGAGATATTTCTTCCGGTATCCGCCGGCGAGCATCTCCTCGGTGAAGATCGCGTCCAGCTTCTGCCCCGAGTTGCGGACGGGGATACCGGCGTCGTAGAGGCGGTCCGCCAGGACGACCAGGCGCAGTGCGATGGCCTGGTCCGGCAGCGGGCCGACGTCCCGGAGGCACACCCTGGTCACCCCGTCGACGAGGCGGTTGTACTTGGACGGGTGGAGGGTGGCCAGGTGCCCGCACAACGCGTCGAAGTCGTCCAGCGTCGACCCGGGTTCCGCGTCGGCGTCCGCCTCGAGTGCCTCGTCGGACATCGGGTCCGGCGCCGGGGGCAGGTTGCGATGCCGGTAGTCGGGCCCGTCGACCCGGATCGACTCGAAGATCCCCGACATCTTGCGGATCTCGCGCATGAAGTCCTTGGCCGCGAAACGACCCTCACCGAGCTGCTCGGGGAGGGTGTTGGAGGTCGCGGCGACGCTGACACCCGCCGTGGTGAGTTCCGCGAGCAGCCGGGACACCAGCATGGTGTCGCCGGGATCGTCGAGTTCGAACTCGTCGATACACAGGACGGAGTGTCCGGACAGCTCCTCGACCGCCCGGTTGAAGCCCAGGGCGCCCACGACGTGCGTGAGCTCGACGAACGTGCCGAACGCCTTCGGTTCGGGACACGTGTGATAGATCGACGTCAACAGGTGGGTCTTGCCCACCCCGAAGCCACCGTCGAGGTAGATCCCCGCGCCCTCCACCGACTTGGGCCGACGCCCGAACAGTCCCTTCTTCGGGGTGCGACGGGCCACCACCGACTCCGCGAATCGCCGACAGGCGGTGACCGCGGCCTCCTGCGAGGGCTCGGCAGGGTCGGGGATGTAGGAATCGAAACTCACGTCATCGAACATCGACGGCGGGACCATCTGGGCCACGAGTTGGTCGGCAGGGACCACCGGGGTGACGTCAACGAGGCGGGAGACCATGCGATGAGCCTATCGTGGGGCGACAGGCGTGAAGAACGGAAGGAGGCCCGGGTGCTGTCGACACGACCACCAGCGCTCGGCGACGACCCGGCGTCGCTCGACGCGATCTGGGCCGCGCTCCGTCCGGAGAGGCCGACCGCGGCACCGGTGATCCGTGCTGTCATGATCGCCTCCGTCGACGGCACCACGACCGTCGACGGCCGGAGCGGGGGCCTGGGAACGCCCACCGACCGCCTGGTCTACGACGCCATGAGGGCCCGCGCCGACCTCGTCCTGGTGGGCTCCGGCACGGCGTTGGCCGAGCACTACGGGCCCGCCGAGGTCAGCCAGGTCTGGGCGGACAGGCGGACAAGGCCCGCGCCCACCATCCTCGTACTCACCCGGTCCCTTCCCGACGAGCTGATCGACCTCTGTGCCGACACCGACGACAGGATGCAGATCGCGGCGGCACACGAGACGGACCCCCGGCTCGTCGGGGCCGCGCGGGCACGGGGCGTGACCGTCCATGTGCTCGACCCGGGCCCGACCGGTGCCGCCGTCCGTTCGTTGGCATCCCGCCTCCACGCCGCCGAGGTGGACTTCGAGGGTGGCCCCCGACTCCTCGGGGAGCTCCTCTCGGAACGCGCCGTGGATGAGCTCGTCCTCTCGGTGGCGCCGGAGGTGATCGTCGGAGGCGACGACTCGACACTGACCCCGGGCCACGGGCATGGATACACCCGGGTGCCGATGCGCGTCGTCTCGGCGTTCTCCTGCCCGTCGGGAGGCCTGTACACCCGCTGGGTGGTCGGTGAGGGCGTCCGTTGACCGGGAGACGTGGCGCCCGTTCCACCCGCGCGGTGCTCACCGCGCTCGTCGCAGTCGTGGCCGTGGCCGGGTGTGCTCCCCTACCCGCCTCGGGACCGCGACTGGCCACCGGTGACGGCCCCGGTCGCGCGCCCGCTCCCGACAGCGAAGCGGAACTCATCACCCCACCAGACTGGGAGACGCCCCGATCCGAGCTCCAGTGGATTCCCTGTGCGGAGGGCGGGACCCGCGGGCTTCCCCAAGACGCCCGGGTCGACTGCGCGCTGCTCGGCGATACCCCTGTCCTCCGCCTCACCACCGGGGACACACCTCGGGACGCAGCCCCCCTGGTCGTGGTGGCCGGACCCGGCGATCCCGCCGACTCGCTCGCGATCAGGTTCGCCTCGGCGGGCACCGAGATCGTGGGATCGCATCCGCTGGTGATCC
>NZ_JAALDV010000118.1:0-3689 GCF_014145045.1 Dietzia sp. DQ12-76 | reverse complement strand
TCCCGCCGGTGCCTGCCTGACCCCGTCGGCCCGCCGCACGCTGGACGGACTCGCCGAGCGGGGTACGGACCCCGGGGCACCGGACCTCCGCGGCGAACTCGCCCAGACCGCGCAGTCCTGCACTGATCAGCTCGCCGGGCGGGAACTCGACTTCGGTGCCGCCGGGGCGGCGGAGAACCTCGAGGAACTGCGTCGGTCGTGGGGTGTGCCGGGGCTCGCGGTGCTCGCCCTGGGCTCGGGCGCCCGCACCGCCCTGGACTACGCCGGGGCACACCCCGATCGGTTGTCGCTCCTGGTCCTGGACTCCCCCGCACCGTGGGACGGCGACCAGGAGACCGCCGCGCGATCCGCGCTCGACGGCTCCGATACCGCGTTACGGCTGTGGGCGGCCTCCTGCACTCGTCCCGAGTGCGGGCCGGGCGACGGGGAACAGAGGGTCGAGGCCGTCTCCCGCGCCCTCGACGCCGCGAGAGATCCCGGGGCCCGCGTGCCGGCCGCGCTCCTGTCCGACGTGATCCGATCCGCACTCACCGACCTGTCCGGTGCCTCCGCAGCGGAGGCGTCCGACGGGGACGAGATCCTCGGTGAGATCGCGGGGACGGACCCCGATGCGGGCGCCCCCGGTCCGTTGGTGCGTGCCCGGGCGGAGGCGTTGAGGAGCTCCTCACTTCCGTACGTCGCGGAGTGCTCCGACCTGCCCAGGCGGGTTCCGGTCAACCGCGTACCCGAGCTCGCCACCGAATGGGCGGACGACGCACCCTTCGGGGAGATCCTGGCCGCCCAGCTCTCCGCCTGTTCGACCTGGCCCGTCCCGGAACGCACGCCCGTGGAGCTGCCCGGATCCGTGCCCGTGCTCCTCATGGGAGGGATCGCGGACCCCGTCGCCGGCGCCGCCGCCCTGGAACCCACCGCGGGCATGCTGACCGGCGCCGGGGCGGGAGACATCCGGATTCTCACCTGGGGCGCTCCCGGATCGTGGGTGGTGCTCCACTCGGCGTGCGCCCGGTCGACCCTCTCGGGCTTCCTCGCCGACCCGACCACCGTCGACCGATCCGTGGCCTGCCCGTCCTGACCCGGGGCGCCTACGAGAAGGACGTGCCCCCGACCGGTAGCCTGCACACCGTGCCGTTGCCGACCCGAAGCACTGACTCCGTGCCCCGCCTGTTGAACCAGATCCTGTGGCCGTTGGCGATCATGACGGTGATCCATCGCGTGCTCATCAAGGCCGTCAACGGATCCATCACGAACGACTTCGGGACCGTCTACGCGGCGACCAGGCGCTTCCTCGCGGGCGAACCCGTCTACAGCGAGAACCTGCTCACGGTTCAACCGCACTATCTCTACGCCCCGAGCGGCACGTTCCTCCTGGCCCCCTTCGGCGTGATCGACAACTACACGGTGGCCCGGTGGCTGTTCATCCTGGTCAACGCCGCCGCGATCATCGCCGCACTGTGGCTTCTCATGCGATTGTTCGACCTCGACGTGCGGTCGTTCGCCGCCCCGGCGATCCTTCTGGGCGCGTTCTGTACCGAGGCGGTCACCAACACCCTGGTGTTCACGAACGTCAACGGCGTGATCTTCCTGTGCCAGGTGTCCTTCCTCTATCTGCTGTACCGCAGGCGACTGTGGTGGGCCGGGGTCGCGATGGGGCTGTCACTGGCGATCAAGCCGATGCTCGCGCCTCTGCTGGTCCTCCCGCTGATCCGTCGACAGTGGCAGCCCTTCGTGGCCGCCCTGGCGATCCCCGCCGCCACGATGGCCGCGGGGTGGGCGCTCACCGTGGACGCCGGCCGGTATCTCGAGGTCACCGCGCCCTACATGAGCGAGGTCCGCGACTACTACAACAGCTCCATCGCCGGGCTCGGTCTGTACTACGGCGTCCCCGACCCGCTCATCCTGGTTGCCCGGATCCTCATCGTGGTGGCCACCCTGCTGGCCGTGTATCTCCTGCTCGACTACCGGCACAACCACGAGGTGTTGTGGCTCGCCACCACCTCCGGGGTCATCCTGACCGGTGTGTTCCTGGTCTCCAGCCTCGGCCAGATGTACTACTCGATGATGCTCATCCCCATCATGCTCACCGTGGTGCTGGACAAGTCGTTCGTCCGCAACTGGCCCGCCTGGTTGGCGGCCTACGGGTTCTTCACACTCGACTTCTGGGAGTCGGCGCGATGGCCGTACTACGGGCGCCTGCTGGAGTTCGCCCACCCCACGCTCGGATGGCTGTTGCTGCTCTGCACCGTGCTGGCGATCCTGCTGTGGCGTCGGACGGACCCGCGTCGGCACGAGCGGATCGCACCGGCCGCGGCGGCGGCGTAGCCTGCGGGCATGAGTGAGCGCACCGACACCCCCTCCAACACCCCGCACCCCTCCTTCACCCTCGATGACGCCGAGTGGCGCCGCAGGCTGACCCCGGAGGAGTACCAGGTCCTGCGCCGGGCGGGCACCGAGCGGCCGTACACCGGCGAGTACACCGACACCAAGACCGAAGGGGTCTACCGGTGCCGTGGCTGCGGGGCCGAGCTGTTCCGCAGCGACGCCAAGTTCGACTCCCACTGCGGCTGGCCCTCGTTCTTCACGCCGTTGGCCGGCGGGGCCGTCATCGAGCGGACGGACACCTCCCTCGGGATGACCCGGACCGAGGTGTTGTGCGCGAACTGCCACGGCCACCTGGGGCATGTCTTCTCGGGCGAGGGCTACCCCACCCCCACCGATCTGAGGTACTGCATCAACTCGGTGAGCATGACCCTCGAACCCGCCGAGGACTGATCAGGGCATCGAGGTGGCGAGCTGCTCGGCGCTGACCCGGGGACCGGTGAAGAACGGGATCTCCTCGCGCACGTGACGGCGCGCCTCGGTGCTGCGCATGACGCGCATGAGGTCGACGATCCGATCCAGTTGCGGGGCCTCGAAGGCCAGGAGCCATTCGTAGTCGCCGAGCGAGAAGGACGGCACGGTGTTGGCGCGGACGTCCGGGTATTCGCGGGCGGCGCGCCCGTGCTCGGCGAGGATGCGGCGACGCTCCTCGTCGGGGAGCAGGTACCACTCGTAGGACCGGACGAACGGGTACACCGAGATGTACGCGCCCGGTTCCTCCTCGGCGAGGAAGGCCGGGATGTGGCTCTTGTTGAACTCCGCGGGCCGGTGCAGGGCGGTGTTGGACCAGTAGGCGGTGCTGGCCCGACCCAGGATGGTGGTGCGCCGGAACTCGTTGTAGAACCGCTGGAGATCCTCCATGTGCTCGGCGTGGGTCCAGATCATGAAGTCGGCCTCGGCCCGCAACCCCGAGACGTCGTAGAGCCCGCGGACCACCACGTCCGTGTCGTCGAACCGCGCGAGGAACCGCTCGAGGTCAGCGGTGACCGCGGCCCGGTCCTCCCCCAGCTTCCCGGGGGTCACGGTGAAGACCGAGAACATGAGGTACCGGAGGGTCGAGTTGAGCTTCTTGTAGTCGAGGCGTGCCATGTCTCAATCCTGCCACCCTGCCGCCAGCCGCCGGGCCGCGGCCCGAGCGGAACCGATGCACGCGGGCACACCGACCCCCTCGGTCGCCCCTCCGACCACCTCCACCCCGGGGAGCCGGTCCGCCAGTCCGGCCCGCACGTCCGCGATCCGGTCGGCGTGCGCCGGCCCGATCTCCGCGAGGGAGTCCTCCCAGCGCCGGACGCGGGAATGCAGGATCCTCGGCA
>NZ_JAALDV010000117.1:0-12459 GCF_014145045.1 Dietzia sp. DQ12-76 | reverse complement strand
AGCGACTCCGGGGCCAGGGCGGCGGGCACGCCCGCGCGGACCAGTTCGTCCCAGAAGCGGGCATGGAACCGGGCGGTCTCACGGCCCGTGCCGCCGGACTCGGTGCCGGGTCCGAACCGCGCGTCGAGCTCGCGGAGTGACTCGTCGGTGACCAGCCGCTCGCCCATGTCGCGGACGAGGGCGGTCAGGTCGGTGGTGGTGTCGTCGACGCGGAAATCCATCTCAGCGCTCCTTGCTGGACGTGGCGGGGGCGATCCGCGGCGCCGGTGGCAACCCGAGTCCGGCGGCGGCGATGATGTCGCGCTGGACCTCGTTGGTGCCTCCGCCGAAGGTGAGGATGAGGGCCGAACGATGCAGCTTCTCGATGCGCCCGTGGAGGACGGCGGTGGGGGAGTGGGAGCGTTGGAACCCGGCGGAGCCCAGCACCTCCATGAGGAGCCGGTACGCCTCGCACGCGGTCTCGGTGCCGTACACCTTGGTCGCCGACGCGGCGATGCGGGTGGGCGTGGTGGAGTCGGCGGAGACGATCTCCCAGTTGCGCAGCGCCAGGTACTCGGCCATCGCGTGGACGCGGGCCAGGTGGGTGCGCACCCACTCGTTGTCGATCACGTCTCCGCCGCCGGGCAGGCCGACGTCGGCCGCACGCGTGGTGCGCGCCCACTCCAGGACCTGCCGGAGCGAGGCCTGGAGCGGACCGGCGGCCGTGAGGGCGACCCGCTCGTGGTTGAGCTGGTTGGTCATGAGCGGCCACCCGCCGTGTTCGGGCCCGACCAGGTTGGAGGCGGGCACCACCACGTCCTGGTAGTAGGTGGCGCTGGTGTCCGGGCCCGCCATCGTGTGGACGGGAGTCCACGAGAACCCCTCGGCGTCGGTGGGCACCATGATCATCGAGATGCCCTTGTGTCGCTTGGCGTCCGGATCGGTGCGTGCGGCCAGCCAGATCCAGTCCGCGTAGGCCACGAGGGACGTCCACATCTTCTGCCCGTTGATGCGGTACACCTCCCGGCCCGCGTGCTCCCCGGTCCCGGCCTCGCGCACGGCCCGGGTCTTCAGGGAGGCGAGGTCGGTGCCCGATTCCGGCTCGGAGTAGCCGATGCCGAAGTGCAGCTCGCCGCGGCTGATCCGGGGCAGGAAGTAGCTCTTCTGCTCCTCGGACCCGAAGGCCATGATCGTCGGCGCGACCGAGTTGATGGTGAGGAAGGGCACCGGGACCCCGGCGATCGCGGCCTCGTCGGTGAAGATCAACTGCTCCACCATCGGGCGGTTCCGACCGCCGAACTCCTCCGGCCATCCGATCGTCAGCCAGCCGTCGCGGCCCATCTCGGCGACGATCTCACGGTAGGCGTTGCCGTGGCCGTATTCGCCGGTCGTGGAGGTGAAGGCCTCTCGGCGCTCGGGGGTCATCAGGGCGGAGAAGTACTCGCGCAACTCCCCGCGCAGCCGTTGCTGGTCTGTGGTGTAGGTGATGTCCATATGCCCTAAGCTCATCTCGAGTGGAACACGTTCTAGTGTCGTGTCTCACATAGTATCGAATCATGCTCGCGGCCACAGTGGTCGCGGGCCCGGCCAAGGAGGACGGGTATGAGGATTGACGTGGATCCCGACCGCTGCGAGGGGCAGGCCGTGTGTGTCGGGCTCGCCCCGAAGGTCTTCGAGTTGAACGACGACGACGAGGTGGTGCGGGTGATCGTCGACGAGGTCCCCGAGGAACTGCAGAAGCGCGCGCTCAAGGCTGTCGAGAAGTGCCCGATGGCGGCGCTCAAGGTCGCGGAGTGACGCCCGGGCAGGGCCGGAAGGACCTCGGGGCGGATCTCTCGCTCGACGGCCGGGTGGCGGTCGTCACCGGGTCCGGCTCCGGGCTGGGCGCCGCGGAAGCCGTGGAGTTGGCGCGCTCGGGTGCGGCCGCGGTCGTCATCAACGACATCCGGTCCGGCGAGGCCACGGACGCCGTGATCGGCGACATCGAGGCGGCGGGCGCCAAGGCCGCCCTGGTGGTCGGGGACGTCTCCGAACGGGAGACCGCCGACGCGATGGTGGCCGAGGCCGTGCGACTCGGCGGCCTGCACGTGGTGGTCAACAACGCCGGCATCACCCGGGACAAGATGCTGTTCAACATGGAGGACGACGACTTCGACGCGGTGATCAGGGTGCACCTGCGCGGGCATTTCCTGCTCACCCGCAACGCCGCGGCCCACTGGCGGGGCGAGAGCAAGAAGTCCGACTCCCCGGTGTACGGGCGGCTGATCAACACCTCGTCCGAGGCGGGACTCTTCGGCCCGCCCGGGCAGGCGAACTACGGCGCGGCCAAGGCCGCCATCACCGCGCTCACCCTCTCGGCCTCACGTGTGCTCTCCCGGATCGGCTGTACGGCCAACGCCATCGCTCCCCGGGGACGCACGGGGATGACCGAGGGCGTCTTCGAGGACTGGGACGAGTCGAAGGGGCCCGACCCGCTGTCGCCGGACCGGGTGGCGGACCTGGTGTCGTACCTCGCGTCGCCCGCCGCGGCCGGTGTCAGCGGTCAGCTGTTCGTGGTATACGGCGGCATGGTGGCGTTGGTGGACGCCCCGGTGGTGGAGAAGCGGTTCGACGCCGAGGGCGGTGTGTGGGACCGCCGGGAGTTCGCCGACGCGGTCTCCGGCCACTGGTCAGGGCGGCCCGAGGGCAAGTCCTTCTCCGCCTCGGAGATCATGACCCTCTGACCTGAACCGATGCGGTCCCCGCGGCGTTTGCTGAGAGACGCGCGGGGACCGCTTTCGTTGTGTCGGGGCGTGTTAGATTCCCGGCACACGCGCAGGGGCACCGTTCGGGGGTGATTGGTAGGCCTTGCTAATGAGAACGTGTTCTAGCTACTATGTAATCTAGGTCACGCCGAACCGGTCACTTGTTCAGTTCGGTGCGACCGGGGGATGAGAGAAGACAGGAGGGGGGCGATATGGCGAGAGTTCTCGATGCGCCGCTCAAGGGAGTCGGCGATTTCGTCGCCATGAGCCTCGACACGTTCGTGTCCTTCCCGTCGATCGTGCGGCAGGGCCGGGAGTTCGTCGAACAGTCCTGGTTCATCGCCCGGGTCTCCATGATGGCCACCATCCTGGTGGCGATCCCGTTCACCGTCCTGGTGAGCTTCACGCTCAACATCCTGCTCCGCGAGATCGGTGCGGCCGATCTTTCGGGGGCGGGGGCCGCGCTCGGCGCCGTCACCCAGGTCGGTCCCATGGTCACGGTCCTCATCGTGGCGGGGGCCGGGGCCACCGCCATCTGCGCGGACCTCGGGGCCCGCACCATCCGCGAGGAGATCGACGCGATGGAGGTCCTCGGGATCGACCCGGTCAAGCGCCTGGTCGTCCCCCGGGTCGCCGCGTCCACCTTCGTGGCGCTGCTGCTCAATGGCCTGGTGTGCACGATCGGCATCCTCGGTGGTTTCCTCTTCTCGGTTCTCCTGCAGGGCGTCAACCCGGGCGCCTTTGTAGACGGGATCACCCTGCTCACGGGCCTGGGTGAGCTCATCCTGGCGCAGATCAAGGCCGGGATGTTCGGGATGCTCGCCGGCCTGGTGGCCTGCTACAAGGGCCTCTACGTCCGGGGCGGGCCGAAAGAGGTGGGCAGCGCTGTGAACGAGACCGTCGTCTTCGCCTTCATGGCCCTGTTCGTCGTCAACACCGTGCTCACGGCGGTCGGCGTCAAGGTCCTGGGGGCGTGAGGTGACCGTCATTGAGACCACCCGGTTCCCGCGCCTCGCGCGGGCCCGGCACCACACCGTCGGCAGGGCCGACGACTTCGGCGGCATCGCCCTGTTCTTCTGGCGAGCACTGCTGGCCACGCCGCGGGCGCTCACCCAGTACCCGAAGGAGACGCTGCGTCTGATCGCCGAGATCGCCATGGGAACGGGTGCGCTGGCGATGATCGGCGGCACAGTGGTGATCGTCGGCTTCCTCACCCTCGCCACCGGCGGCGTGATCGCGGTCCAGGGCTTCTCCTCGCTCACCGACGTCGGGGTCGAAGCGCTCACCGGCTTCTTCGCGGCGTTCATCAACGTCCGTATCGCCGCCCCCGTGATCGCTGGCATCGGGTTGGCCGCCACCATCGGTGCCGGCGCGACGGCCCAGCTCGGGGCGATGCGGGTGTCCGAGGAGATCGACGCGCTGGAGGTCATGGCGATCGACTCGATCACCTACCTGGTCTCCACCCGGATCGTCGCCGGGATGATCGCCGTGGTGCCGTTGTACTCGCTCGCCGTCATCGCCTCGTTCGTGGCGAGCCGGTTCGCGACCGTCCAGATCTATGGTCAGTCCGGTGGCGTGTACGACCATTACTTCTCGACGTTCCTCATCCCCACGGACATCCTGTGGTCCTTCGTCCAGGCCATAGCGATGGCCATCACGATCATGCTCATCCACACCTACTACGGCTACAACGCCGCCGGCGGTCCCGCCGGCGTCGGCTCGGCCGTGGGCAACGCCGTCCGCACCTCGCTCATCGCGGTGGTGACCGTGACCCTTCTCGTCTCCCTCGCGATCTACGGCGGAGACGGCAACTTCAACCTGTCGGGATAGGAGGCGGACGTGGCGAGAACTGTGAGTCAGAGCGATACGGTGCCCAAGCGCATCGCGGCGACGGTGCTGGCGCTCTTCATCGTCGTGGTGATCGCGCTCTCCCTCCTGATGTTCGCGAGGGTCTTCGACAGTCGGGTGCCGTTGACCGTCCGCAGTGATCGCGCCGGTCTGGTCATGGAGGCCGACGCCAAGGTGCGCGCCCGCGGTGTGGAGATCGGCAACGTCAAGGACATCCGCCAGGAGTTCGGCGGGGCGACGATCGAGATCGAGGTCGATCCCGCGGCGCTGGAGGCCATCCCCGCCAACTCCCCGGTGACGATCGGATCCAACACGGTGTTCGGTGCGAAGTCCGTCGACTTCGAGTCCCCGATGCGGCCGGACCCGACGCCGCTGGCCGCGGGCACTGTCGTCGAGGCGTCCAATGTCACCGCCGAGGTCAACACACTGTTCCAGGACCTCACCGACCTGCTCATCGCGATCGAGCCGGAGAAGCTCAACGCCACCCTCGGCGCGGTCTCTGGGGCGGTCGACGGGCGCGGTGAACAGGTGGGGCGCACGATCACCGACTTGGGCGACTACCTGCAGGAGATCAACCCGCAGATCGACACCCTCCAGAGGGACCTGGCCAAGGGGTCGCGGGTGGCCAACCTCTACGCCGACGTCACCCCCGACATCATGCGCCTGCTCGACTCCGGCACCGATGTCGGCGCCAACGTCGTCAGCAACCAGGCGCGGTTCGAACAATTGCTGGTCTCTGCGATCGGCACGGGCGAGACCGGCAAGCGCCTGCTGTCCGAGAACGGCAACGAGTTGGTCAAGATGCTCTCGGACCTGCGTGCCTCGACCAGCCTGCTCGCGGAGTACCACCCCATGCTCACCTGTCTGATCGTGGGCCTGAACCAGGGCGTCGAGGGCGCCACGTCAGCCTTCGGCGGCGAGGACCAGCCCGGCCTGGTATTCAAGTCGGGGTGGCAGCAGGGGGCGCGAGCGTACGAGTACCCCAAGGACCTGCCGAAGGTCAACGCCAGCACCGGACCCAACTGCTACGGCCTCCCGTTCCCCGACCCGAACGTCCACGCCCCGTTCGTCGTGACCGACACGGGCTCCAACCCCGTGGAGGGCATGCCCGACGTGTTCACCTCTCGCCCCGCCCCGCTATTCGGCCCGTTGCGGCCCACCGAGCCCGGTCGTCCCGCGCCCCCGACGCTGCTGCAGGTCATGCTCGGCATGGACGGGGAGACCCCGTGACCGCCGGGCGCTCGGCAGCGCGAAACGCCCGTCTTACCCTGATCAAGCTGGCGATCTTCACCACGGTGATGGTGCTGGTCCTGGCCGGTCTGGTCATGGTCTTCAGCGAGTACCGCTCCGGCGCGTCCGAGAAGTTTAATGCCGTGTTCACCGACGTCTCGGGGCTGGAGTCCGGGGACAAGGTGCGCATCGCGGGAGTGGAGGTGGGCCGCGTCGACCGGATCGCACTGGCGGACGGGAACACAGCCGCGGTCCGGTTCTCCGTGGCCGGGAACCAGGTCGTGCACGCCAGCACCGAGGCGATGGTGCGGTACGAGAACCTGACCGGGGACCGCTATCTGGAACTCAACCGGGGGGAGGGGGATCAGTCTCCGCTCGAGGCGGGCGGGACGCTGCCGATCTCGCAGACCTCCCCGGCCCTGGATCTCGATGCCTTGCTCGGCGGGTTCCGTCCGCTGTTCCGCGCGTTGGACCCCGGCCAGGTCAACCAACTGTCGGAGTCGATCGTCAAGGTGTTCCAGGGTGAGGCCGGCACCGTGCAGGACCTGCTCGCCTCGACATCGTCCCTCACACAGACACTTGCAGACAGGGACCAACTCATCGGGGACGTGATCACCAACCTCAACGGCGTTCTCACCACCGTGTCGGACAACCAGTCCAACGTCGATTCGATCGTCGACGACCTCCAGCAGCTCGTCTCCGGTCTGTCCGCGAACGCCGAGCCGATAGGCGAGTCCGTCGAACGCCTCAACGACGCCAGCGCCAACATGACCACACTCCTGTCCGACGTCCGCCCGGCCCTGCGCGAGGACGTCGCCCAGATCGACCGGGTGGCGACGCTCATCAACGAGGACGAGCCGTTCGTCGAGAACGTGATCAACCGGCTCCCGTCCGACTTCGAGAAGATGGGGCGCTTGGGCGTGTACGGCAGCTTCTTCCAGTTCTATCTCTGCGGTGTGATCGTGCAGGTCACCAACCCCGTGACCGGTAGGGGCGTGTACCTGCCCCAGTACGAGCAGACGACGGGACGGTGTGCGTTCCCCGATGAGTGACACAATAGACGGGACCCCGCCGAAGGCGCCCCGAGGACAGCTCCGCTTCCGCGACCGCGACCCCAAGACGATCGGTGTCTGGGGAGCCGTGGGGGCCGTGGCGTTGATGGCGATCTCGCTCAACTACGACCGGATCCCGTATGTCAACGGGATGCGCGGCGCGACCGCGTACGTGGCCGACGCCGCCGGGCTCAACACCGGTGACGAGGTGCAGGTGGCCGGGATGAGGGTCGGCTCGGTGCGGAAGATCGAGCTCGACGGGGACAGGGTCAGGGTCCGCTTCGACATCGACACCGGCGTCGCGCTCGGCACGGACACCTCCGCCCAGGTCAAGACGGACTCGATCCTGGGCCGGCGCGCGCTCGGTGTCTTCTCCGACGGTCGGGGTGAACTCCCCGACAACACCATCCCGCTCGAGCGGACCTCGGTCCCGTACTCGCTCACCGCCGCGCTCGGAGACCTCAGCGACACGGTCGAGGCGATGGACACGGACAAGGTCGACGAGGCGCTGACCGTGCTCGCCGAGACAATGGAGGGGTCCTCGCCCGAGATCCGCGGCGCGTTGGACGGGATTACCAGGCTCTCGCGCTCTCTCAACGAGCGCGACGAGGGCGTCCGGCAGCTCCTCGACAAGGCCGCGGGGACCACCGACATCCTCGGGCGGCGAAGTGACCAGATCAACCAGCTCATGGTGGACGGCAACGTGCTGTTCACCCAGCTCGACCTCCGGCGAAGGGCCCTCAGCGAGTTGATCGTCAACATCGACGAACTCGCCCGGCAGCTCTCGGGGGTGGTCCAGGACAACGAGGCACAGCTCGGACCCGCCCTTGACAAGTTGGAGCAGGTGTCGGATCTGTTG
This sequence comes from Dietzia sp. DQ12-76, assembly GCF_014145045.1. Lineage (NCBI taxonomy): Bacteria > Bacillati > Actinomycetota > Actinomycetes > Mycobacteriales > Dietziaceae > Dietzia > Dietzia sp. DQ12-76. The sequence goes on along the minus strand of NZ_JAALDV010000117.1, from coordinate 4,747 downwards.
ATCCGCAACAAAGAGGACATCGATCTGGGGCTGCGCCGGATCGTCCCGTTCTCCACGGCGCTGAGCGAGGCCGTGGCGTCCGGACCGTGGTTCAACGCCTACGTGTCCAACCTGTCGATCGGTCATTACCAGCAGACCATCCTGCGCGACCTCATGCCTCTCATCGACGACCGCGTCCAGCCCGAGCCGGGACTGGTCCGCGAGCCGACGATGCCGGCCGTACCGGGTCTGACCCTGATGGACGAGCACCCCGGCTGGGGCGAGAAGAGGTTGCCCCGATGAGTCGACTGCTGGCGTCCACACTGTCCAAGGTCGTGGCCCTCGTCGTCGTCGTCCTCCTCGTGATTGCCGCGGTGTGGTTCTTCTCCACCCGGACCAAGACGATCGTCGCCTTCTTCGAATCCACCCGGGGCGTCTACGAGGACGACACCGTCCGGGTGCTCGGGGTGCGTGTCGGACGGATCTCCGAGATCACCTCCGAGGACGGCAGGTCCAAGGTCACGATGAAGGTCGACCGGGACGTCCCGGTCCCCGCCGACGCCACCGCGTTGCTCGTGGCACAGTCCCTCGTGGCCGAGCGGTTCATCCAGATCACCCCCGCCTTCACGGGCGGCGAGGAGATGCCGGACGGCGGCACGATCCCCGTCGAGCGCACCGCGATCCCGGTGGAATGGGACGGGGTCAAGGAGCAGCTCATGAAGCTGTCCACCGCCCTCAGTCCCGTCGGTCACGAGGAGACGGGCCCGCTCGGCGAGTTCGTCGACTCGGCCGACGCGATGCTCGACGGCAACGGTGTGGAGGTCCGCGACGCCCTCAACGAGGTCTCGCAGACCATGGCGCTGCTCTCGGACGGGCGGGAGAACCTCTTCACCACCCTCAAGAACCTGCAACTGTTCGTCACAGCGCTCTCACAGAGCGAGGAACAGATCGTGTCCTTCGGGGGGAAGCTGGCCAGCGTGTCGCAGGTGCTCGGAGACCAGACGGGCGACATCGATGCGGCGCTGAGCGATCTCGACCTGGCGGTGACCGACATCAACCGGTTCCTCGACAACAACGGGGAACGCGTGACCACTGCTGTCGACAAGCTCGGCCAGGCGACCGAGGTGGTGCGCGACCGGCGGGCCGAGCTGGAGGGAGTGCTCCACGTGGGCCCCACCGCCATGGCCAACTTCTACAACATCTACCGGCCGTACCAGGGCGTCCTCACCGGGGTGTTGACCATGAACCAGATGGCCAACCCGACCAACTTCATCTGCGGTGCGATCGCGGGCCTGGCCAACAACACCGCCGAATCCGACGCACAGCTGTGCGCCCAGTACATGGGCCCGCTGTTCAACTCGCTCGCCTCCAGCTACCCATACGGCGCGGTCACCCCGCCGATCACCCCCACCGCGGAGCCCCAACAGATCTGGGACTCGCAGAAGCCAGGGACGCAGACCCCACCGGGTGTGCAGCCGGTCTCCGACCGGCCTGACCCGCTGATCAACGTGGTCAACAAGGGCGACAACCTCACCGACACCCTGCTCGTGACGGGAGATGCGTAGATGTTTCGCAACCGACCCAGTGGCCGAATTCTGACGGCAGGTGCACTCGGCGCCGTCGTGCTGCTCTCCGGTGCCGGATGCACCTGGGAGGGTCTCAACTCCCTGCCGCTACCCGGAGCGCAGGGCAGGGGGGAGGGTGCGTACGAGATCACCCTCGAGATGCCCAACGTCACCACCATCACCCGCAACTCCCCGGTCCGGGTGAACGACGTCAACGTCGGGTCGATCACGGACATGCAGGTGGAGGACTACACGGCGATCGTCACGGTCTCGCTCAACGAGGATGTCCGGCTCCCGGCCAACGCACATGCGAAGATCGGGCAGACCAGCCTCCTGGGGTCGCAACATCTCGAGATCTTCCCGCCCCCGGACGGCGAACCCGAGGGCTCGCTCTCCGACGGGGACGTCATCCCGTTGGCCCGCGCCGGAGTGTACCCGACCACGGAGCAGACGCTGTCGGCCTTGTCGGTCGTCCTGACCGACGGCGGGCTGGCGCAGTTCGAGACCATCGCCAGCGAGCTCAACACCGCGTTGGACGGCCGGCAGGTCGACGCCAAGGAGGTCATCACCCAGCTGGAGACCACCGTGAGCGGCCTCGACGAGCAGCGGGCCGACATCATCGCCGCCATGGACGGGCTGGACCGGCTGTCCCGCCAGATCAACGACCAGACCGACACCCTGGCCAGAGCGCTGGCGCAGATGCCCGAGGCCGTCGCGCTGATCAACGACCAGAAGCAGGAGCTGACCACAGCAATGGTCTCGCTCGGGGATTTCGGCAACAAGGCCAACCAGGTGATCGACGCCGGTGGTGGACAGAACCTGGTGGACAACCTCCGCGACATCACGCCGGTCCTCGACTCGCTGGCCAACGCCGGGCGCGACCTGACCCGGGCGCTGAGCGTGCTCATCACGTTCCCGTTCCCGCAGGCGGGCATCGACAACTTCCTCCGCGGCGACTACGCCAACCTGTACATCCACGCCGACACGACGATGCCGCGTCTGTCGGAGACCTTCCTCCTGGGCACCGAGTTCGGCAACCGTATGGCCGGCCTCGAGGGCTATGTGGGCCTCGCGCCCAATCCGCTGGCCGGCGCGAACCCGTTCTCCCTCGACATCCCGCGGCCGGAGCACTCGGGCGAGGAGCCGTTCGCCGAACTGCCACCTGAGCCGGGATCCGGCGCCCCGACTGAGGAGGCCCCCCGATGACCCGGTTCGTGCGAATCCAGCTGACCATCTTCGCCGTGGTGACGGTTCTCGCCCTGTCGGTAATGTCGGTCTCCTACCTCAAGCTGCCGACTGCGTTCGGCTGGCAGCGCACCGATGTCGCACTGCAGATGCCGGACACCGGTGGGGTCTACAAGAACGCCAACGTCTCCTACCTGGGCAATGTGATCGGGAGAGTCGACGCGGTCACCCTCAAGCCCGGTCACGTCGTGGCCGAACTGCACTTCGACACGCGGGCGGAGGTCCCCGAGAACGTCCGCGCGCAGATCCGGAGTGTCTCCGCGGTCGGGGAGCAGTTCGTCGAGCTAGTGCCCGAGGGCGAGCCCGTCGGCGAGATGGCCGACGGCACCGTGCTCGGCGAGGACCGGGTCGACATGCCCCAGGGGATCGGCCCCGTCCTGGACCAGGCCACGGTGCTCATGGCGTCGATCGACGACGGCAAGATGCGCCGCGTCATCTCTGAGTCGTTCGACGCGTTCAACGGTTCCGAGCGGGAGCTCCAGCAGTTCCTGGACTCCGCGCAGCTCCTCCTTGAGGAGGCCCAGCGCAACACCGGGGCCACCCGCCAGCTGATCGCCGACGCCGAGCCGGTCCTGGACTCGCAGCTGCGCTCAGCGGACTCGATCCGTGCCTGGACCCGGAACCTCGCAGACCTGACCGATCAGCTCCGGGTCAACGAGCCCCAGCTGACCTCGATCATCCAGCGCGGCCCGGACTCCCTGGCCCGGGCGACCAGGGTCCTCAACGATCTGCAGCCGACCATGCCGGTGCTGGTCGCCAACCTGGTGAGCGTCGGCGAGGTTGGCGTGGTCTACAACCGCTCCATCGAGCAGTTGCTCGTGATCTACCCGGCCCTGGTGTCCTCGCTCATCACCGCGATCAACGGCGCCAAGGACACCGGTGAGATCAAGGTGGATTTCAACCTCCAGATCAACGAGACCCCGCCGTGCACCACCGGCTTCTTGCCGGCGGACCAGCGGCGGTCGCCCGCCGACCTGTCCGTGCCCCCGCTGATGAACGGCATCTACTGCAAGGTCCCCAAGGACTCCCAGACGACCGTCCGTGGAGCCCGCAACCTGCCGTGCATGGAGTACCCCGGTCGGCGAGCTGCCTCTCCGGCGGAGTGTGCGGCCGATGACTACGTCCCCGAGGGCATCAACCCGCCGGACACCAGCGAGGTCGGCCCGCCCGGTGACAGCCCGAACGCGTACAACGTTGTCCCCTCGTCCAACAGCGGCGAGCGGGAGATCCGCACCTCCGCCGCCATGTACGACCCGGCGACGGGCGAGTACCTCGGTGCGAACGGCAAGACGTATCGTCAGCTTAACCTGGGGACCGCGAGCAAGCTGTCCGCGGACGCCGACCTGGCCGACATCCTGACGAATGGAGTGACCTAGTGCCGCAGTCGGACGAGACCCCCACTGATGGTGAGCGGACCGGGCTGGTCGTCGCCTCCGTGATCACTGCCCTGTGCCTGGTGGCGGCCCTCGTTGCCTCGGGGCTGTGGCTCACCGAGCGTGGCCAGGCGGCCTCGATCCGGGCGGACCGGGCGTCCGCGAGCGAGCTCGATGGGTCATACCGCGACTTCGCCACCGACGTGATGACCCGGCTCATGACCATCCGTCAGGAGACCCTGACCGAGGACGTGGACCGGATCGTGGACATGATCGAGGGCGACTTCTCCGAGCAGTTCACCCCCCGTCGCGACTCCTACGAGGAGGTCGTCAAGACCACCGCGGTGGTGGCCGACGGGGTGGTGTCCGCCGCAGCGGTCGAGCACTCCTACCCCGAGCGCGCAGAGGTGATCATGGCGATCGACCAGACCATCGGCAATCCCCGGTCCCAGGAGGACCAGGACCGGCAGTACCGCGTCCGGGTGACGGTCAACCGTCACGACGACGGCGAGATGAGGGTCTCGGGGGTGAACTTCATCCCGTGAGCAGCAACGACGTGCCAGACGCCCGCTCCGCCCGCCGTGC
>NZ_JAALDV010000116.1:0-5320 GCF_014145045.1 Dietzia sp. DQ12-76 | reverse complement strand
CGCCGAGGTGAGGTCCGCGGTGGTGTGAGCACCCTGCCCGAGGGGTGCGGGGCGTGGCTCCGGGCTGTCGGCGACACCCCGGAGGCGGTCGAGGACGTGATGCGCGCGGCGTGGTCCGCCGCGCGTCGGCACGTCCTGGGGGCGTCGGCGCCCGATCTACGCAAGGGTTGAGAAACGCAGGGTTCACTGAAGGTGGACTTGGGCAACACGTACGAAACACAGGGGAACCGTGCGGCTCACATGGAACTCATAACTTTGGTTTCACCGAGCGTCGATCCCCGAGAAGCGGGGGCCATCGACCGCCCGCCCACGGCAAGGAAAAACCCGCGTGAATCCCATCTCCAGACGCACCGTCGCCGCCGCCGCACTGGTGGTCCTCGGGGCCGGCGCTCTCACCGCTTGTGGTAACCGGACCTCGGACACCGCCGCAGCCTCCGCAGAATCGTGTGTGGACACCTCCGGTGACACCATCAAGATCGGGTCGCTGCACTCGCTCTCGGGCACCATGGCGATCTCCGAGAGGACGGTACGCGACTCGGTCGAGCTCGCCGTGGAGCAGATCAACGCCGACGGCGGCGTGATGGGCAAGCAGATCGAGACGGTGGTCGAGGACGGGGCATCCGACCCGGCCGTCTTCGCCGAGAAGGCCCAGAAGCTCATCACCAGCGACTGCGTGGCCGCGATCTTCGGCGGCTGGACGTCGTCCTCCCGCAAGGCCATGCTCCCGGTCGTCGAGGACGCCAACGCGCTGCTGTACTACCCCGTCCAGTACGAGGGCCTGGAAGCGTCTCCGAACATCTTCTACACCGGCGCCACGACCAACCAGCAGATCGTCCCCGGCCTCGAGTACCTCAAGGAGCAGGGCGTGGAGTCGATGTACCTGGTCGGCTCGGACTACGTGTTCCCCCAGACGGCCAACCGGGTCATCAAGGCGTGGGCGGAGGCGAACGACGTCGAGATCGTCGGCGAGGACTACACGCCGCTCGGCTCCACTGACTTCTCCACGATCGTCAACAAGGTGCGCACCGCCGATCCGGACGCGGTCTTCAACACCCTCAACGGCGACTCCAACGTCGCGTTCTTCCGCGAGTACACCAACGCCGGCCTCACCGCCGAGAACACCCCGGTGATCAGCGTGTCGATCGCGGAGGAAGAGGTGCAGGGCATCGGCGCGGCCAATATCGAGGGCCAGCTCACGTCGTGGAACTACTACCAGACCATCGACAGCCCGGAGAACACCTCGTTCGTCGAGGCGTTCAAGGCCAAGTACGGCGAGGACAGGGTCACCTCCGACCCGATGGAGGCGGCGTACACCTCGCTGTTCCTGTGGAAGAACACCGTCGAGAAGGCGGGCAGCTTCGACGTCGCCGAGATCCAGGAGAACGCCGGCGGGGTGAGCTTCGACGCCCCGGAGGGCACCGTGACGATCAACGGGGACAACAACCACATCTCCAAGACGGCGCTCGTCGGGGAGATCCGCCCCGACGGCTTGATCTACGAGGTGTGGAGTTCGGGCGAGCCCATCGAACCGGACCCCTTCCTCGAGGGCTACGACTGGGCCGGAGACCTGTCCGGTAACTGACCTGGTCACTAGTCCACCACCCCCCGCGGCGGCCCCGGCGACCGGGACCGCCGCGGGGGGTGAATGCAGGAGAAAGGAGCCGGTGTGGACGTCATCATCGGTCAACTCGCGACAGGATTGAGCATCGGTTCTATCCTTCTGCTCGCCGCGCTCGGACTGTCCCTGACCTTCGGGCAGATGGGCGTCATCAACATGGCGCACGGCGAGTTCATCATGGCCGGGTGCTACACGGCCTACGTCATCCAGCAGTTCGTCGCCGCCTCCGGGGCGGGTCTGGCGATCTCCCTGGTGGCAGGCTTCGTGGTGGGCGGGATCCTCGGGGTGATCCTCGAGGTGCTGCTCATCAGACGGTTGTACGCCCGACCGCTCGACACGCTGCTCGTGACCTTCGGCGTCGGGCTGATCCTCCAGCAGGTCGCGCGCGACATCTGGGGCGCGCCGGCCGTCAACGTCGAGGTGCCCGAGTTCCTGCGCGGAAACATGGTCCTGCTCGGGGCGTCCGTCCCGTACACCCGCGTCTTCATCTTCCTCCTGGCCGTCGCGTGTGTCGCCGCACTGATGGCCGCGATGCGGTTCACCCCGATGGGGCGTCGCATCCGGGCGGTCACACTCAACCGTGATCTCGCCGAGAGTTCCGGGATCAACTCCCGCCGCAGCGACCTGACCACGTTCTTCATCGGGTCCGGACTGGCCGGCGTGGCGGGCGTGGCGTTGACCCTGATCGGGTCGACGAGCCCCACCATCGGGCAGTCGTACCTCATCGACGCCTTCCTCGTGGTGGTCGTCGGGGGCCTCGGTCAGCTGCGGGGCGCGGTCATCGCCGCCTTCGCCCTGGGGATCCTCAACTCGTTCTTCGAATACTCCACGACCGCGTCCGTGGCGAAGGTGCTCGTCTTCGTGACGATCATCGTCTTCCTCCAGATCCGCCCGCAGGGGCTGTTCGCCGTCAAGACCAGGAGCCTGGCATGACCGACACCGCCACCATCGGCACCACCGCCGGGGACCCGGCCGATCCCGCGGCGGGTCGTCGGTTCCGTCCGCGACTGCCGCTGCCCGGTGCACTGACCGCCGAGGGAGAACGTCCCCGTTGGGTGTTCTGGGTGGCGCTCGCCGTCGCCGCGGTACTCATCTTCGGCGTGGCACCCCTGCTGCTCAGCGAGTTCCGGCTCAACCTGTTGGCCAAGTTCTTCTGCTTCGGCATCGTCGCCAGCGGTATCGGGCTGGCGTGGGGGCGGGGCGGGATGCTCACCCTGGGCCAGGGCGTCTACTTCGGCGTCGGCGCGTACGCCATGGCGATGTACCTCAAGCTCGCCGACGCCCGCGATCGCGGCGGTCCCGACGCCCTGCCGGACTTCATGCAGATCGCCGGCATGCGGTCGCTCCCCGGGTACTGGGAGCCGTTCGCCTCGCCGGTGTTCACCCTCGCGGTGATCCTGATCCTGCCGCCCCTGCTGGCCTTCGGGTTCGGGTACCTGGTGTTCAACCGCAAGGTCAAGGGCGCCTACTTCGCGATCCTGTCCCAGGCCCTCGCGGCAGCCGCCGCGATCTTCCTGGTCAGCCGCCCCGAGCTGGGCGGGTCCAACGGCCTCAACCGGTTCACCGGGTTCTTCGGCTTCGCCCTGTCGGACCCGGCCAACCGTCAGATGCTGTACTTCATCACCGGTGGCGCGCTCATCGGGGTGGTCCTGCTGGTCCGCCAGTTCATGCAGTCCCGCTTCGGTGAGCTGCTCGTCGCCGTCCGTGACCAGGAGGAGCGGGTCCGCTTCCTGGGGTACGACCCCGCCCTGGTCAAGTCCCTGGCCTACGCGGTCGCCGCCTTCGCGGCCGGGATCGCCGGCGCGCTGTTCGTCCCGATCGTCGGGATCATCTCGCCCTCGGCGATCGGTATCGCCCCGTCGATCGCGTTCCTCATCGGTGTCGCGATCGGCGGCCGGGCCACCCTGCTCGGCCCGGTTCTCGGGGCGATCGGTGTGGCCTGGGCGCAGACGACCTTCTCCGAGGCCTACCCGTCGCAGTGGACCTACCTGCAGGGGGTGCTCTTCATCGTCGTCGTGGGCTTCCTGCCCGGAGGCCTGGCCAGCCTGTTCGTCATCCGCCGGCGTCGCGCGTCCACCGGGTCCGGCCCCGCGACCCCCGCCACCACCGGATCCACCACGGAGGAGACCCCATGACCCCCACCGCTGTGGCCACCGGCGCCTCGACCGGACGGACCTACCTGGAGGTCCGCGGTCTCACCGTGACGTTCGACGGCTTCCGTGCCGTCGACGGCGTGGACCTGACGCTGATCCAGGGCGATCTCAAGTTCCTCATCGGACCCAACGGCGCGGGAAAGACCACCGTCGTCGACGCGATCACGGGACTGGTCCCGGCGACGGGGACTGTCGACAAGACCGGGCAACCGGTGCTGGGGATGAAGACGCACAAGATCGCCCGCATGGGGATCGGCCGGACCTTCCAGACGGCCAGCATCTTCGAGGACCTCACCGTGGAACAGAACCTGGACATCGCGGCCGGCTCCGGTCGGGGATGGCTGACCCTGCTCCGCCGTCGCCGGGAACGCGCGACGGTGGTCGCCGAGGCCCTGGACACCATCGGCCTCGAGCACCTGGCCGGCACCAAGGCCGGGGTGTTGGCCCACGGGCAGAAGCAGTGGCTGGAGATCGGCATGCTGCTCGTCCAGGATTCCGATGTGATGCTCCTCGACGAGCCCGTCGCAGGCATGGGGGCGGAGGAGCGCAAGGCCACCGGCGAACTGCTGAGGCGCATCGCCGCCGAACGCACGGTGGTGGTGGTGGAGCACGACATGGACTTCATGCGCGACTTCGCCACCTCGGTCACCGTCCTGGCGGCCGGGAAGGTCCTCGCCGAGGGCACGGTGGCCGAGATCCAGGCCGACCCCGATGTCCAGCAGGTGTACCTGGGCACCGCGGCCGCCACCGGCACCGAACTGGAAACCGGCACCGAACCCGAGAGGGAGTCAGACCGATGAGCGCACTACTGCAGATGTCGGGCGTCCGCGCCGGGTACGGCGGGTCCGAGGTGCTCCACGGGGTGGACCTGGAGGTCCCCGCCGGGGGCGTGGCCGCGGTGCTCGGGCACAACGGCGCGGGCAAGACGACCCTGCTGCGGGCGGCCGTCGGCCTGCTTCCGTGCAAGGCCGGTCGGATCACCTTCGACGGCCGGGACATCACCGGACTCAAGCCCCACGCCCGCGTGGCGATGGGCATCGGGTACGTACCCCAGGGCCAGCAGTCGTTCACGCAGCTCACGACCGCCGAGAACCTGAGGGTCGTGGCTGACGGCCGCAAGCGGGGCAAGGCGCTCATCGACGAGTCCCTGGACCTGTTCCCCGCGTTGAAGGACCTGCTGGACCGGAAGGCCGGGCTGCTCTCGGGCGGGCAGCGCCAGCAGTTGGCCATCGCGCGGGCGCTCATCACCGAACCGCGACTGCTGGTGCTGGACGAGCCGACCGAGGGTATCCAGCCCAATGTCGTTGCCGAGATCGAGCGGATCATCGTGGACCTGGCGTCCCGTGGTGATCTGTCGGTGCTGTTGGTCGAGCAGCACGTCGGGTTCTCGCTGCGGGCCTCGGACGTCTTCTACGTGGTGGAGTCGGGGCGGGTGACCCACTCGGGCGCCTCCGACGACACCGCCGCCCACGAGGTCACCGAGGCGCTGGCGATCTGATCCGGGCGGGCCCGTCTCACGCGGGCGCGGGCCGGGCCAGGCCCCCCGCGA
>NZ_JAALDV010000115.1:0-6120 GCF_014145045.1 Dietzia sp. DQ12-76 | reverse complement strand
CTCGAGGGCGTCGCGCAGGCGATCGATGACGGTCAGCGGCAGTGCTGCGGCGACGTTGCCCGGCGGGCGGCGCGCGACGACCGGGTGAGCTCGTGTGGGGGCGGTACGGCGGACCACTTCCCAGGCCAGGCCGAGCGCGGTGAGTCGCCCGTGGCTCAGGCGCTCCTGGAGCCGGGGCAGCAGTTCGTCCTCCTCGTCGCGGACGTCGTCGCGGAGCACCTCGACGAACCGCGCCAGGAGGTCGGGCCTCGCAGGATCATCCGCGGGCAGGTTCTCGAGTCGGACGACCAGCTCGTTGACCTCCTGATGCTCCTGTTCCACCTCGAGGGTCAGGTCGTGCCCGTCCGGGAGGACCCGGCGAAGCACGGGCCACAGCACGGCCTCCTCGGCGAACGCGTGGGGGAACACCAGGCGGTACACGCGGAGAAGTACCTGTCGTTCTTCCCGGGCATCGGCGTGCTCGAGTTGGTGCAGGAGACGGTCCAGTGTGACGTGGTCGAGCTTCTGGCGGCTCAGGACACTCAGGCGGCCGCCGAGCTGGGTCGTCGTCTGGTCGGCGATCGATGTCACGTTCGCTCTCGTTTCTCTAGAGGGGGTCGGTGAGGGGGTCGCGGCCAACGTGGCTGCGGTGGAATGGGAGACGGGGCCGGGGGAGATCCCCCGCGACCCCGTCGCGCGCGCAGATCGACTCAGTAGGTGCGTCGCTCACACGATGGCTTCCTGCGCGATGAGGCGTGCCGGGGTGGTCCGAGGGTGGATCTCACTCCTTGTTGAGCGTGTCCTGGACGGTGCCCGCCACCTTCTCCACGGTGTTCGGCAGCTCTGTCGTGCCGTAGAAGCGGGCATCCGGATGGGTCGGGGGCGGCATCGGCGGGCCTTCGAGCGGCTCATCCGAGTACGAGAACTCGCCGTGGCCGTCCGGCGTGGGACCGGACGCCCAGGAACCGTCGGCGGCGGTCGCCCCGTCGGAGAAGTTGTACAGCGTGTACGCGTGCTCTCCGGCCTCCTTGGACTTGGGGAAGTTCGAGGGCACGGGCAACTCCTCGAGGCCCTCGGCCTTGAGGTCGTTGATCGCCGCGAGCCACTGGTTCTGGTGCATCGTGTCGCGGGCGAGCAGGAACGACAGCAGCTCCCGGATGCCCGGGTCGTCGGTCATGTGGTAGAGCCGGGCGACCGCGACGCGCCCCTGCGACTCGGCGTTGACGTTGGCGTACATGTCCGCCAGGAGATTGCCGCTCGCGGTGACGAACGCCCCGGACCAGGGGTTGCCCATCGAGTCGACGGGCCGGGCCCCGGCGCCGGCGAGGATGCCGTGCTGGACGTCGGTGCCGCCGACCACAGCTGCCACCGCCGGATCGTTCTGAACGGCGTGATCGGTGATCCCCAGTGGGGCCTTCTCGAGCAGTTGGGCGACCATCGTCGCGAGCATCTCGACGTGGCCGAACTCCTCGGTCGCGGTGCTGAAGAGCAGGTCTCGGTACTTTCCGGGGATGTGGGCGTTCCACGCCTGGAAGCTGTACTGCATGGCCACGGTGATCTCGCCGTACTGACCGCCGATGACCTCCTGGAGCTTGCGTGCATACACGGCATCGGGCTTCTCGGGCTTTGACTGAAATTGCAATTTCTGCTTGTGATAAAACATGGGAACTCCCGCACTGGACACGTTGAATTCATCGAATCTCGACGAATAAATCCAGTGAGCGCCACGGTAGGCGCGGCACACGGGCATGGCTACCGCACGCTCCCCCGGGTCGCTGCACTGGAGTGGCATGCATGCTGTTCACGGCGATTTCTCCGACGGAAGTTCGGCATGGTCGGCCACATGGCGTCCGCGGCGGTGATCGAACTTCTCGGCCTCGACAGGGCGCGTCCGATTATCGTGCCCCGGTTCCACGGTCTCTTGTCGCGGTGACGAGTGAGGCACCCGCGGGAATATGAGGGTCACTGCCCGTCAATCGCATTACGTTCTTTCCGAGGGCGTGCAGGAGAGATCAGTATGCCGAGAAGCGCTCAGACTGACCTGCCCGCCAAACCGGGTCCGAGTGCGCCGGTCTGCCATCGATCGGGGCCGGGCAGACGTTCTGGGTCCCGACATCAGCAGAGCCTCGGCTCAGTAGTCGTGGTCAGCGCCGCGGCTACCCGTGGTCTCGCCGATCCGCCTGAGGTGGATCCGGCGTGCGAGACGAATGGCGGGCCGTGCCAAGAACTCCACTGAACCGAGAATGAACAGCCAGGTGCCGATGGTCTGGGTGGAGTCGGAGAGGAACAGGACGCTGCCGACGAGGAAGAACAGCGCTATGAGCACGTCGTTGGCGATCGACAGTGTCTCGTAACGATCGTTGATGACCACCTCGTCGTCCCCGAGGGGAAGCCGCAGTGACCAGTCGGATCCGGAGGCGGTCGTCGATGGGGTGCTCGTGTGAGGAGTGGCATTCATGAAACGCGCGACCTCGGAGTGAGTGGGTGTGGCCGTCGACCACGCGATCGCGGCGGCGGGCGGACCGCGCGCGGTCGCGTCGATTCCGCCTCGTGGGCGCCTGCGACGCTACGCCGGGCACCTGGAGGTCACTACCGAAGCCGATCCCGTCACTCGGAATGGATGAGAGGATTCCCGGTGCCGGGGTGAGGGCTGCCCGCAGAAGTGACGGCCCCGAAGGCGCGCGTTCGTCGCGCTGATCCGGATCGCCCGATAGCGTGATCCGGATCACATGTGGGATATATGCTCCGGAGCATGTTCCCGGGAACCTTCGCCGCCACCACGCCCGACAAGCCCGCCGTGATCCGCCCCGCGACGGGCGAGCAGGTCACCTACGCCGAGCTCGAGGCCAGGTCGGCCCAGTTCGCGCACGTGCTGTCCGGCGACTGGGGGTTGCGCCCCGGTGACACCATCGCCGTGGTGTCGGACAACACCCTCGAGATGGTCGAGATCTACTGGGCCGCGTTGCGGACCGGGCTCTACATCGCGGCCATCAACCATCACCTCACGGCCGACGAGTCGTCCTACATCATCGGCGACTGCGGGGCCCGCGCCCTCGTCGTCTCCGCCCCGGTGGCCGACCACGTGGATCTGTCCCCGGACGCGCACCCGGGCGTCGAACATCGGGTGGTGTTCGGCGGAACACTCGACGGGTTCGCGGACTACCGTGCGCTGCTGGCCGACAAGCCCACCGATCCGCCCGCCGACCAGCCCCGTGGCCACGACTTCCTCTACTCCTCCGGCACCACCGGCCGACCCAAGGGCGTCCGCGTGGACCCGCCGGAGGGGCAGATCGACGAGGTGCCCGACGTCTACACCCCGGTGTTCAGCTTCCTCTACGCCTTCGACGCCGACAGCGTGTACCTGTGTCCCGCGCCGCTCTACCACGCGGCCCCGCTGAGGTTCTGCGGTGTGGTCAACTCGGTCGGCGGGACCGTGATCCTCATGGACCGCTTCGACGCCGAGGAGTCACTGCGCCTCATCGAGGAGTACCGCGTGACCCACTCGCAGTGGGTACCGACGATGTTCGTGCGCATGCTCAAGCTGCCCGAGGAGACGCGGCAGCGCTACGACCTGTCCAGCATGACCCACGCCATCCACGCCGCCGCGCCGTGTCCGCCCGAGGTCAAACGCCGGATGATCGAGTGGTGGGGACCGGTGATCCACGAGTACTACTCCGCCACCGAGGGGATGGGGATCACGTTCATCAACTCGCAGGAGGCACTCGAGCGGCCCGGATCGGTGGGGCGCGACGGGCTCAAGGGCATCGCGCACATCTGCGACGAGGAGGGCCGCGAGCTCCCCATCGGTGAGATCGGCACCATTTACTGGCAGCAGGACGAGGGCACCTTCTCCTACCACGGCGATCCGGACAAGACCGCGTCCGTCTTCCACCCCGAGCACTCGAACTGGTCCACCTTCGGCGACGTGGGATACCTGGATTCCGACCGCTTCCTCTACCTCACCGACCGCAAGGCGTTCACCATCATCTCCGGCGGGGTGAACATCTACCCGCAGGAGATCGAGAACGCCCTCGCACTGCACCCCGCGGTCGACGACGTCGCCGTGATCGGGATCCCCGACGAGGAGATGGGGGAGCGGGTCCACGCCGTGGTGGCGCCCGCCCCCGACCGCGCCGGCGACCCGGGCCTGGCTGACGAGATCCTCGGATCTCTCCGTGGCCACGTGTCGGACTTCAAGATCCCGCGCGCGGTGGACTTCGTCGACGAGCTGCCCCGCACCCCCACCGGGAAGCTGGTCAAGCGTCGGATCCTGGACCGCTACACCAGCGGGTCCCCGGCCTGAGCTGTCGATGGACCTGACCGAGGAGTTCGAGCGCGAGCGGCCCAGACTCACCCGGATCGCCACACGCGTCCTCGGTGATCCGGCCGAGGCCGAGGACGCGGTCCAACAGGCGTGGCTCCGACTGGCGAGGGCTGACGTCTCCGCCGTCGACAACCTGCCGGGATGGCTCACCACCGTGGTCACCAGGGTGTGCCTGGACCGTCTCAAGGCGGCGGTGCCGGCGCCCGGTGAACCGCTCGACCGTCCGGGAGTCGATCCCGACCCGGCCGACGAGGCTGTCCTGGCCGACTCGGTGGGATCGGCGCTTCACCTGGTGCTCGACCGGCTCACCCCGGCCGAGCGGGTGGCGTTGGTCCTGCACGATTCGTTCGGTGTCGACTTCGCCGCCATCGCCGGAATCCTGGACTGCACCCCGGCCGCCGCCCGCAAGCACGCCTCCAGGGCGCGGTCCAAGGTCCGGGGGCCGGCGGGTGCGTCCTCGGGCGCTTCGCCGGGGTATCAGGGCACAGCGGACTGGCGGGTCGTTGACGCCTTCCTCGCCGCCGCCCGCGACGGGGAGTTCTCCCGACTCCTCGAACTCCTCGCGCCGGACGTGGTGGTGGCGGGTGACCCGGTCGCCGTGGGCCTGGGGACCCCCGCGCGGATCGAGGGCCGCGATGCGGTGGCGGAGTTCTTCAACGGTGCCGCGGCCGCCGCTCTGCCGGTCTTCGTCCACGACCGACCGGGGGCGGCGTGGTTCGACCGCGGTGTCGCCCGGGTGGCCTTTGACTTCCGTGTCACGGGCGGCATGGTCACCCGCATCGACTTCCGGGCCCGACCCGAGGCACTGGAGACGATCGACCGCCGGCGGGACGGCGACAGGCGCTGACCTCCGGGGTAGAGCACCTCGCCGTCAGTGCAGGTGTGCAGGTCACCTCGCCTGCCAGGGGACGGTCACATCTCCGGGCCGCCGCTCGTCATCATGGTGGGGAGCGCACACCGCGCCACCCGGACACGGGAGGACACACCATGAAGACCATGACCTGCAGAGACCTCGGAGGCCCCTGCGACCTCGCCCATTCCGGAGAGACCGCGGACGATGTGATCAACGCCCAGGACGCCCACCTGAAGGAACTCGTCAAAGCGGGGGACGAGGCGCACGGGCCTGCGCGCAAGGAGATGAAGGGGCGGTGGATGCGGCCCCGTCAGGCCCTCGGGTGGTACAACGACGTCAAGAAGCGTTTCGCCGAGCTGCCGGAGGACTGACGCGGACCCGGGCTCGTCCCCGTTCAGCCAGCACTGTCGATCGTGCCAGCACTCTCGATCGCAGCAGCCAACGAGAGCAGTGTCGGTTCGGAACCGGGCCGACCGACGAGCTGGACCGAGGTCGGCAGGACCCGGCCGGCCGGGGTCGCGGTGCGACCGCAGGGGACGGTCATCGCGGGCCAGCCCAGCACGTTGGCCAGTGGGGTGAACGGCGAGAACCTCATCGACGCCCACAGTGAGCGCCCCCAGGATCGCTGGTGCCAGTCGGTCGCCTCGGGCGGCAGGTCGGCCAGTGCCGGGGTGAGCCACACGTCGACGCCGGCGGTGTCCATCGCGCGCTCGACCTCGGTCCGCAGCGCCTCGGTCGCCCGGTTCCACCTCGTGTCCCCGTCGCCCGCCCCACCGCGGCGGAACACGGTCCGACCGAGCAGGGCGTGGTGCCGGGTGCGGCGCTCCATCGCGGACAGTGGAAGGTTCTCCTCCTCCGCCGCGCGCGCGACCGCAGAGGTCCACCGCGCCAGGTAGAGCACCGGGTCACGGGGGGACGGCAGGGAGGTCTCGACGACGACGAGATCGCGGGCCCGGAGCGCATC
>NZ_JAALDV010000114.1:10415-13734 GCF_014145045.1 Dietzia sp. DQ12-76 | reverse complement strand
ACGTACGGCTCGGCGAGCAGCTCACGTTCGTCCCTGCCGGTGGCGCGGGCGGCGACCGAGGCCATCGCACCCTCCGACCACGTGCCGGCGTCGATCCCCGCGCGGGCCTGCAGTGCGGCCATGTGGTGCCGACCCGGCCAGAGGGGCGCGACCGTGTACGGGTCGAGCTGCAGTGCCATTGCCGAGTCGAGGTCCGTGCTCGCCGAGGCCTTGCCGAACCCGTAGACCAGCGCGGTGTCGGCCTGTCCCGTGGCGATCTTGAGGTAGGCCTCGAAGAACGCCCAGGCGGCGTCCATCTCCACGTGCGATTCGCTGATGGGGGGCACCGCGCCGATGGTGTCGACGGCGGAGATGAAGGAGAAGGCGCGCCCGGCCAGGTAGTCGCAGGAGCCGGAGCACCAGAAGTCGATGTCGGTCCGGTCCAGACCCGTCTGGCGGTAGCACTCGGCGAAGACGGGCGCGAGCATCTCCACGCCGTTGGTGGTGCCGAAGGTGGACTCTGTGTGTCGGGCGTGGGCGAAACCGACGACGGCCACGTCCCGGGGTGCGGTGGGGGTCACGGGTGTCCTCTACAGATGATGGGCGTAGGTGTCGGGGTCGGCGTCGGGATCGCCGGTCGGCTCGAAGTGCGTGATGGCCTTCATCGAGGCGGGGCGGTCATCCTCCGGGGTCCAGATCGCGCGCACGCGCATTCCCATGCGCACCTCCGAGGCCTCGCAGCCCAGCACCAGGTGCTGGATCGGGACGTCCGACCCGTCGAGGAGGATGTACGCGGTGACGTACGGGGGCGTGATCTCCTGTCCCGCGAACGGCACGTTGACGATGCCGAACGTGGTGACGGTCCCGACGTCGGAGACCTCCACGTACTCACCCATCGCCACCCCGTCCGAGGGGCAGTAGTCCCGCGGCGGAACGTACACCTCGGGCCCGTTGGAGCGTCGACGCCCGAGCATCCGGCCCTGCACGATCGCCCTGAGGAACTCGCTCTCCGCGGGCGAGGCGGTGTGGGTCACCGAGAGTCCGATCGGCGTGATGAGCATGGAGACCGCCTCGTCCCCGGAGGACTGCCCCAGCTCGTCGTCGCCCGGGCCTGTGCCGCCCGCCGCGTCCGCGGGGACCACGCACGCGATGTCGTGGATGGTCCCGGTCCGCTCGGCGGACCACTGCAGACGCACGCGCATCCCCGAGTGCACGGCCTCGGGGCCCTCGGCGGCGAGGGGCAGCAGGATGGCGGTGTCGGCGCCGTCGAACCGGACCAGGGCCCACGCGAAGGGTGAGTCGAGCGGGGCGACGTCCGCGGGCTCGGGAACCCAGGTCCAGACGACGACGACGCCCTCGATCCCGGTCCCCGAGCCCACCTCGACGAGGTCCGTCAGGGCCTCGTGGGTGACGGGGTCGAACTCCACGGGCGGCACGTGGACCGCGCCGCGGGAGTCGCGTGTCCCCACGAGGCGGCCCTCACGCAGGCCGGTGAAGAACGCGCCGAGGACCGGTCCGGTCGACCGGGTGTAGTCGAAGGACGGGGCGAGCGGTGCCGAGAGCACGGGCTCGTCGGGCGGGATGATGTCGACAACGATCTCTCTGGATGTCACCCCACAAGTAGAACACGTTCCAGTGCGGGGCGTGTGGCTTTTCGCGGGCCCGCCCCGCGCCGCGGCGGCGTGGGTCACACTGGGGCCCATGAAATTCGCCTTGCAGCTCGGATACTGGGGCGCCCAGCCGCCCACCAATCACGCCGACCTCGTGGTGGCGGCGGACAGGGCGGGGTTCGACACCGTCTTCACCGCCGAGGCCTGGGGCTCGGACGCGTTCACCCCGCTGGCCTGGTACGGCTCGCTCACCGACCGCATCCGCCTGTCCACGGCGGTGGTGCAGCTGTCCGCCCGGACGCCCACGGCCACCGCGATGAGCACCATGACCCTGGACCACCTCTCCGGCGGTCGCTTCTGTCTGGGCCTGGGTGTCTCCGGCCCGCAGGTGGTCGAGGGCTGGTACGGGCAGCCCTTCGCCAAACCGTTGGCCCGGACGCGGGAGTACATCGACATCATCCGTGCGGTGCTCCGCCGCGAGGCTCCCGTCACCTCCGACGGCCCTGCCTACGCGCTGCCGTACCAGGGCCCCGGCGCCTCCGGCCTGGGCAAGCCGCTCAAGTCGATCCTCCACCCCCTGCGCGAGGACGTGCCCATCTGGCTGGGCGCCGAGGGGCCCAAGAACGTCGCGCTCGCGGCCGAGATCGCCGACGGATGGCTGGGGTTCCTGGCCTCGCCGCGGACCGCCCACGAGTTCAACGCCTGGCTCGACGAGGGATTCGCCCGTCCCGGGGCCCGGCGTACCCGGGAGGACTTCGAGGTGGCGTTCCTGTGTCAACTCCACATAACGCAGGATCGGCGCTCCGTGCTCGACGCCTACAAGCCGTTCACCGCGCTCTACGCCGGGGGCATGGGCGCCGAGGAGAAGAACTTCCACGCCGAGGCGTTCCGTCGGATGGGTTTCGCGGACGATGTCGACCGCATCACCGAGCTGTTCCGCTCCGGTCGCAAGGAGGAGGCCGCGGCGGCGGTGCCCGACGAGATGGTCGAGGCCACCGCGATCATCGGCGACGAGGACTCGGTGCGCTCCCAGATCGCCGAATGGGAGGCCGCGGGCGTGACCATGCTCGTGGTGACGGCCCGCTCGGTCGAGGAGATCGAGTCACTGAGCCGGCTGATCGACTGATCCGGTCTGTCAACCGGGCGGCATGATGCGCACCGGCTCGCCGGCGTGATCCACCACGAGGAACCCGCTCTGGTGGACGTCGTTGCGCACGTGGACGGTGTAGCTCGGTCGGCCGGCGTCGTCCGCGGCGACGTTGAGGAAGGCGTCGGTCTCCCCTGCGATCCCGAGGCTCTCGGCGGCTCCTGCGACGACCGGCGCGATCACGGCGGCATCGAGGTCGGCCAGCCGGAACGACCCCTCGCGCGTGCTGGGGCTGTCTGCCCACCCGGACCAACCGCCGCGGTAGATCTGCCGCAGTGTCCGGCTGGGGTGCTCCGGGTCGGTCCAGGACAGCACCGCGTGCTCCGGGTGCACCACCAGGCTCGTGGCCAGCTCCGACCCCGACGCCCGACCGGCGCTCGAGAAGATCCGCTCGAGGCCCTCGGGGGACAGGGGGGCGGGATTGTCGAGGACGCGCCCCTCTCCCTGTCCGCCTCGGGCCGGGCGGTCCGCGGCCGTCGCCTCCCGCCCGACGGGGTCCGGGTCGTCGGAGGCGGAGAACGCCAGGAACGCCCCGGTCATCAGTGCGGCCACCACGAGCGCCCCCGCGAGGACACCCCAGGGT
>NZ_JAALDV010000114.1:0-10348 GCF_014145045.1 Dietzia sp. DQ12-76 | reverse complement strand
GGCGGGGACCACTGCGTGGTCACGCCTCTCGTGAACGACTCCGCGGGGATCGGACCCGCGTCGCCGTGCAGCCGGACCCTCACTCCCTGGAGGTCGGCGAACAGTGGGCGCAGCTCGTCGACGTTGCGTGCGGCCGTGGCCGTTCGCACCCGCTCGTAGTGCTCGAACTGGTCGAGTTGGCCGCTGGCCAGCGCGGAGTCGAGCGCGGTGATGACCGCGGTGCGGTCGTCGTCGGTGGCCCGGATCGCCCGGGCTCCGGAGGAGTCTGCGGACATGAGATGAGAATAGTCCTCCGGGTCAATCCCTGGACCTCCAACAGGAACACGTTCTAGTCTGGTGGTCATGAGCGCACCCACACCCTCTGTCCCCGCCGACGCCGGAGTCCCGGACCCCCGGACCGGCGAGCACGTCACCAGCGTCTACCGGATCGCCCAGGCGGAGCCGGACCGCGTCGCGGTGATCGAGGCCTCCGGCCGTCAGGTGACCTTCGGCGAACTCGTGGACGCCGCACACGGCCATGCCCGGGGACTGCGCGCACTGGGTCTCGGGGCCGGGGACGGGATCGTCCTGCTGGCGCCGAACGGCATCGGATTCCTCGAGGTCTACTTCGCCGCCCTCGAGATCGGTCTCTACGTCGCTCCCGCCAACTGGCACCTGACGGGGCCGGAGGTCGCGTACATCCTCGAGAACTCGGGTTCGACGGTGTTCGTGGCCGACGAGAGGTTCGCCGACGTGGCCACCGTCGCCGCGACGGAGGCCGGGCTCGACCCCGCCCGCTGCTACGCGATCGGCGACGTGCCCGGGTTCCGCCCGCTGTCCGAACTCGCCGTCCCGGCAGAAGGGGAGGACCCCTTGCCGTCGGACCGCACCCTCGGCGCCCCGATGCTCTACACCTCGGGCACCACCGGCCGCCCCAAGGGTGTCCGCAGGCCGCTGACCGGTGCCTCGCCCGACCAGGTGACAGTTCCCAACTACTTCTTCTTCGCCGGCTTCGGCATCCAGGGCCCGGACAACGTCCACATCTGCGGCTCGCCGCTCTACCACACCGCGGTACTCAACTTCGTCGCGATCTCGCTCAACCTGGGTCAGACGGTGGTCCTCATGGACAAGTGGGCCCCTGAGGAGATGCTGCGCCTCATCGACGCCCACGGGGTGACCCAGTCCCACATGGTCCCGACCCAGTTCTCGCGCCTGCTCGAGCTGCCGGAGGACGTGAGGGCGAAGTACGACGTGTCGAGCCTCCGGACGATCGTCCACGGCGCCGCACCGTGTCCGAAGCACGTCAAGCAGGCGATGCTGGACTGGTGGGGACCCGTCCTCACCGAGTACTACGCCGGCACCGAGGGCGGCGGCTGCACCATCACGGGCGAGGAGTGGCTGCGCAAGCCCGGGAGTGTGGGGCGGCCGTGGAAGACCACCACCCTGAAGATCCTCGACGACGACGGCAACGAGCTCCCCGTCGGCGAGACCGGCAATGTCTATCTCCAGATGCACGGGTCCAAGTTCGAGTACCACCAGGACGAGGAGAAGACAGCCAAGACCTATGTGGGCGAGCTGTTCACCATGGGCGACATCGGCTACGTGGACTCCGACGGCTACCTCTTCCTGTGCGACCGCAAGAACGACATGATCATCTCAGGCGGTGTGAACATCTATCCCGCCGAGATCGAGTCGGAGATGACCCGCCACGAGGCGGTCCGCGACGTGGCTGTGTTCGGCATCCCGCACGCCGACTGGGGTGAGGAGGTCAAGGCCGTGGTGGAGCTGGCCGAGGGATACGTCGAGTCCGACGAGCTCAAGGCCCAGATCCTCGAGGACCTCTCCGGGCGACTGGCCAAGTTCAAGATGCCGCGGTCGATCGACGTGGTGCAGGAGCTGCCCCGTCAGGCCAACGGGAAGTTGGTCAAGCGCACGCTCAAGGACCCGTACTGGGCGGACGCGAAGTAGGCAGCCCGGCGTGGACGCGCCTGATGCGCGTCGAGCACGCCGGAAAGGCTCGACACGTGAGGTACGGGATGGCGTCCTCGACGTGACCGATGCGGTCGAGACCCGGGCCGTGGACACGGAAGTGGTGCGGTTCTGGCCAGAATCCAGAGCGGGCGGCGTTGCTGCGCTCAGATCCTCCGCCGAGACTACTCGGCGTCCTCTCTGCCGGAATCTGACAAGCGCTCAATTGGTTGGTGCGCGGGCTGTCGTCTATTGGCGCACTACGGACGGCACGGACATGACGGCTCGGAAACATGGACTCATGTTCAGATGAGTGTTTATTTCTGAAGTTGCCTTCACTAGTGTTGCGTACGTCACACCGTGCGCACCGTGTCTTCGGCGATCAGCGTCGATCCGTGTACGGGGGTTCATCGAGACCAGGAGGGGTTCATGGGGAACGGAAAGACGTCCCGGAGCGTAGCCGGAGCGACCGCGATGGCGGCCGTTGCTTCTCTCATTGTGGGCGGAGCCGGTGCCGCCTCGGCGGAGCCGATATCGGCGAGCGCCACGTACTCGGGCGCATTCGCGTCGAGTTTCCGTATCGACCGGACGGTGAGTGAGTCGTCGCCGACCTACGGGGATCAGGTGACGGTGCGGACCAATGTGCAGCGCACGTCGCTGGCCGATCTGCTCTACGGGGTCCGGAGTGACGTGCCGTCCTGTTTCGAGCGGGTTGCCGGGACGACCAGGGGGCAGGCATCCGGGGGTGCTCTGATCACGGAGTCCAACAGCCAGTTCTCGTTCTCGGGAAATCGCGCCAACTGGAGTGGGCCAGGCGTCGGGCCGGGGTTCTGGATGGAGACGGATTACCGAGTGCTGTGTGGCGCCGGTAGCGTCCCGACCGGGGGTGCGGAGTTCGCCTCTGTCGCGGGGCAGTACCGGGGTTCGATGTCGCTCGGCCCGACCATCACCGTCCGGCGAATGGGCACCTCGGTGTTCCTGGCACAGCCCACCAACCCGGAGGTCGGCCAGCAGGTCACGCTGAGGGTCACGACCTCCGGCGTCCCCGATGGTGGTCAGGTCGTCTTCACCGTGGACGGCCAGAATGTCGGCAGTGCCACCGTCTCGGCGAATCAGGCGACGCTTCCGTGGGTGCCGTCCGGCGCGGGTGCCAAGCAGATCCGAGCCAGTGTCGCGCAGACCGGCACCCACGGAGGTTCTGTGTCGCAGGTACGTGACGTTATCGTCTCGCCGAGCAACGTCGCTTCCACCGTGACAGTCGTGGCGGTGGGCTCACCGAAGGTCGGACTGAGTACCCGGCTCACCGCGACGGTGTCGCCGGCGGGGGCTGGTGGCGAGGTCGTGTTCCTCGACGAGGGCTCCCAGATCGGCGCGGCGCCTGTCGGAGCGGACGGCACCGCGAGCATCGACTGGGTTCCGTCGGCGGGAGGCGAACGCACGATCGATGCCACCTTCTCCGGGCGCAGCGGCGTGGCCCCGTCGAACGGGGCGATCCCCGTCACCGTGGCCGCGGCCGATCCGAGCAACGTGGCGACCACGACCACGCTGGATCCGATCACGACGACACAGGTAGGGCGGCAGATCATGCTCAGGGCCGCGGTCGATGCGGGCATGGCCGGGGGGATAGTCAGTTTCTACGACGGCAACGAGCTGATCGGCACCGCTCCGGTCCAGCCGGATGGGACGGCGAGCCTGCCCTGGAACCCGACCACCGACGGAGAGCGCACCATCCGCGCTCTCTTCTCCGGACACGGCGTCTACCTGTCCTCGCAGGACACCCGCCAGGCGATCATCACGCCGAAGACTGTGAACCCGGAGCCCGAGCCGACCGAGCCGGCGACGGGCAGCCTGGGCTCGCTGACGAGTTCTCTCGACGGCGGTGGCGGAGTCGTGACCCTGAGCTCGCTCGGGACCTGACCGAGGAGTCCCCGGAGCCCCGCGGTCTGCGGACGGCGGGGCTCCGCAGTCGGTATGTCGCCGGCACGGCCTCGTCGACGGTGGCACTGGCCGGCCCCGCCTCGGTGCACCCGCCGCCCTCGTCGTCGTACCCATGGCGTCGGTCACCTACCGCCACCTACTCTGGACGCATGACCAGGACCCCGACGGCCCGTGATCTCACCCTCGCCCAGATCCTCGAGCGGCAGCAGCAGGCGTTCCTCGCCGACCCGCAGCCCGCCGCCGGGATCCGGCGGGACCGGATCCAGCGGCTCAAGCGCCTCGTGCTGGACAACGCGGCCGAGTTCACCGAGGCGATCCGGGAAGACTACGGCTGCCGACCCGAGACGTTCTCCACGATCACCGACATCGCCTCATCGATCCCGGACCTGGACCATCAGCGCGGCCACCTCGCCCGGTGGATGAAGCCGACGCGGGTCTCCCGGGCCCTCGACGCGGCGGGGTTCACCCAGCAGGTCCGCCATGATCCCAAGGGCGTCGTCGGGATCATCGGCCCCTGGAACTTCCCCCTCTATCTGACGATCGTCCCGGCCGGGTCGGCGCTCGCCGCCGGCAACCGGGTGATGATCCGGCCGTCGTCGGTCACCGCCCACACGACAGAGGTGCTCTGCGACCGCGCCCCCGAGTACTTCGCCGTCGACGAACTGGCCGTCGCGGGACCCGAGCACGGGCGCGGTTCGGACTTCTCCGTCCTGCCCTTCGACCACCTGTTCTTCACCGGGTCCCCAGGGGTCGGCAGGTCCGTCGCAAGGGACGCCGCGGAGAACCTCACCCCGGTGACGCTCGAGCTCGGCGGCAAGAATCCCGTGGTGGTGGACACCAGCGCCGACCTCGACCGGGCCGCGCGCGGTATCGCGGCCTCCCGCATGATCAACGGTGGCCAGGTGTGCATGTGTCCGGACTACGTCTTCGTCCCGGAGGACGCCGTAGACGACTTCTGCGAGACCGTCCTGGACCAGTGGCGCCACACCCTGCCGGCCATCGTGGGCAATCCCGAATACACCGCGATCGTCAACACCTCCAACTACGAGCGCATCGTCGGCCTGATCGAGGACGCCGTGGCCAAGGGCGCGGTGCGGCGCGACGCCGCCCCGGTGGGGGAGCGGTTGCCGGACGCGTCCCTCCGGAAGATCGCCCCCACGCTGCTCACCGGCGTGACGCCGGAGATGGAGATCGACTCGGACGAGGTGTTCGGGCCCGTACTCACGGTCTTCGGCTACCGGGGGCTCGACGAGGCCGTGCGCTACATCAACGAGCGGCCCAGCCCACTGGTCCTGTACTGGTACGGCGAGAAGAACAGTCGCTTCGACATCGTGGCCGACCGCACGCGTTCGGGGAACATCTACGGTAACGATTTCGGCATCGGGATGGCCTCCCCGGCCATCCCCTTCGGCGGGGTCGGCAACTCGGGCATGGGCGGGTACCACGGGCACTACGGCTTCCGGACGTTCAGCCACGAGCGGGCCGTGGCCATCCACTCCTACGGCGTCAACGTCTCCGAGCTCATGACGCCCCCGTTCACCGCGGCCAAGAAGCGGCTGGCCTCGGGGTACCTCGGGGCGCTCCGGGCGCGGACCCGGCTGGGCCTGTAACCGGGTCCGCGCCCGCGGTCACTCGCCTCGGAACGCCGGCGTGCGCTTCTCCGCGAACGCACGGGGGCCCTCCTTGGCGTCGGACGAGGCGAAGACGCGGCCCCCCACCTCGGCGTCGATGCGGAAGGCCTCCTCCTCGTGCATACCCTCGGTGCGGCGGATCGTCTCGATCATCCCCTGCACGGCCAGGGGGCCGTTGGCGGCGATGAGCTCGGCGATCTCCAGAGCCTTGTCCAGTGCGCCACCGTCCTCGACCACGTGGCCGATCAGCCCGAACCGCTCCGCCTCCTCGGCGGTGAGATGGCGGCCGGTCATGAGGACCTCCATGGCCACGGTGTAGGGGATCTGGCGCACGAGCCGGACCGCGGACCCGCCGAGGGGATACAGGCCCCAGCGGGCCTCGGAGACGCCGAACTTGGCGGACCGGCCGGCGACCCGGATGTCGGTGCCCTGCAGGATCTCGGTCCCCCCCGCGATCGCCGGGCCCTCGACGGCGGCGATGAGGGGTTTGCTCAACCGGCGGCCCTTGAGTAGCGCGGGCAGGCGGGTGAGATCCCAGCCCCCACCGGCGAACTTGTCGCCCGGCGCGTCCTTGTTCATGGCCTTGAGGTCCGCACCCGCGCAGAAGTACCCGCCCGCGCCGGTGAGGATGCACGCACGGATGTCCGGGTCGGAGTCCACCAGATCCCACGCCGCCTCCATGCCACGCATCATCGGGCCGGACAGGGCGTTGCGGGCCTCGGGGCGGTTCATGGTCACCACGAGGACGTGTCCCCGCCGTTCGGTGAGCAGGTGCTGGTCCTCGGGCGTCTCGACGCGGGTCATCGGGCCTCCAAAAATTTAGTTACACGGGTTCACGGCTTTCGCCCACGGCCGACGGTAACACGTTCTACTTTGGGTGTATGGCGTACACCATCGGAGATCTCGTCGAGCACAGTGTCGATCGCGTCCCGGACCGGGTCGTCCTGGTCCAGGAGGGCCGGTCGTTCACCTTCAGGGAACTGGAGGCCAGGGCCAACAGGCTCGCGCACCACCTGCGGTCGGTCGGCGTCGGGCCGGACGACAAGGTGGCCGTGTACAGCCGCAACACCATCGAGGCCGTCGAGGCCATGATCGCGATCTTCAAGATCCGCGCGGTCATGGTCAACGTCAACTACCGGTACGTCCCCGCCGAGCTCGAGTACCTGCTCGACAACTCCGACTCCGTCGTGGTGGTGCACGAGCGCCGCTACTCCGAGGTGCTGGCCCAGGCCCTTCCCAACACGCCGGGGGTGCGGCACTGCGTGGTCATCGAGGACGGCACCGACACCCCCGACCCGCAGACCCCGGACGGGGTCACCGTCGCCCACTACGACGAGGCGCTGGCATCACAGTCGCCCGAGCGTGACTTCCCCGAGCGGTCGAACGACGACATCTACATGCTGTACACGGGCGGCACCACGGGTTCCCCCAAGGGCGTGATGTGGCGGCAGGAGGACGTGTTCATGGTCCTCGGCGGCGGCATCGACTTCCTCACCGGCGAGAGGGTCGCCGACGAGTGGGAGCTCGCGAACAAGGCGGTCGACGGTGGCGTGCTGGTCCGCACCGCCCTGCCCCCGCTCATCCACGGTGGCGCCCAGTGGGCGATCCTCATGGCTCTGTTCGCCGGCCACACCAGTGTGCTCATCCCGGAGTTCGACCCCGAGACGGTCTGGCGGACCGTCACTGAACAGAAGATCAATCTCATGTTCATCACGGGAGACGCGATGGCGCGGCCCCTGATCGAGGAATGGGACCCGGAGAAGTACGACTCCTCGTCACTGTTCTACATCGGGTCCTCCGCGGCCCTGTTCTCGCCCGCGGTCAAGGACCAGTTCATCGACGCCTTCCCGAACGTCATGCTCTCGGACTCGATCGGGTCCTCCGAGACGGGCTTCTCCGGGATCGCCCTGGCGGAGAAGGGCAAGACCCACACCGGAGGGCCCCGCGTGAAGATCGACGGCGAGACCACGGTCCTCGACCCGGACGGCAACGAGGTCCCACCCGGATCCGACGTCATCGGCAAGGTGGCCCGTACCGGGCACATCCCGGTGGGGTACTACAAGGACGAGGTCAAGACCGCCGCCACGTTCAAGACCTACAACGGGAAGCGCTACTCGATCCCCGGTGACGATGCCCGGGTCGAGGCAGACGGCACCGTGACGATGCTCGGCCGGGGGTCGGTCTCCATCAACACCGGGGGGGAGAAGGTCCACCCCGAGGAGGTCGAGGCCGCCCTCAAGACGCACCCCGACGTGTACGACGCGCTCGTGATCGGCATCCCCGACGAGCGGATGGGGCACAAGGTCGCCGCCGTCCTCCACACGCGGGACGGCAAGTGCCCGCCGATCGAGGAGCTCAACGAACACGCCCGGCGCGAGATCGCCCGCTACAAGTGCCCGCGGGCGCTGTGGGTCGAGACCTCGGTCAAGCGCAATCCCGCCGGCAAACCCGACTACCGATGGGCCGCGGAGATCGCCGCGTCCCGCCCCGCAGACGACAGCCAGGAGATCAGCAAGTGAGCATTCGTACCCCCCTCGCGGAGGCATTCGGGATCGAGTACCCCGTCTTCGCCTTCACCCCGTCCAAGGCCGTCGCCGCAGCGGTGACCCGCGCCGGCGGCATGGGCGTCCTCGGGTGCGTCCGCTACAACGATGCGGCCGAGCTCGACGAGGTCCTGACGTGGATGGACGAGAACACCGACGGCAAGCCGTACGGTGTCGACATCGTCATGCCCAACAAGGTGCCCACCGAGGGCAGCACCTCCGACATCGCCGCGATGATCCCCGAGGAGCACAAGGCGTTCGTGTCCCGGGTCCTGGACGACCTGGGGGTGCCGCCTCTCGGGGACGACGCCGAGCACAACGCCGGCGTCCTGGGGTGGCTGCACTCGGTCGCCGAGGCCCATGTCGAGATGTCGCTCAAGCACCGCCCGGTGCTCATCGCCAACGCGCTCGGGTCGCCGCCCAAGCACATCGTGGATCTCGCGCACGCCAACGGGATCAAGGTCGCCGCGCTCGCCGGCGCCAAGAAGCACGCGCTCGCGCACGTGGACAACGGCGTCGACATCGTGATCGCCCAGGGTGGCGAGGCCGGCGGCCACACCGGAGAGGTCGCGACGCTCGTGTTGGTGCCGGAGATCGTCGCCGCGCTCGACGGCCGCGCCCCCGTGTTGGCGGCCGGCGGGATCGGCAGCGGCGCACAGGTCGCCGCCGTGATCGGGATGGGTGCCGAGGGGGCGTGGATGGGCTCGCGGTGGCTCACCGCCGCCGAGTACGGCGACGACGGTGGGTCCAGGGCGATGCAGGAGGCGCTGGTCGCCGCCACCAGTGCCGACACCGTCCGGACCCGTATCTACTCGGGCAAGCCCGCGCGACTGCTCAAGAGCAAGTGGACCGAGGCGTGGGCCGCCGAGGACGCCCCGAGCCCGCTGCCGATGCCCCTGCAGAACGTCCTCGTCGCCGAGGCGCACCAGCGGATCTCGGAGGCGCAGGATCCCTCGGTCGTGGCCATGCCGGCGGGCCAGATCATCGGCTCCCTGGAGGGTGTCGTCCCGGTCGCCGAGACGATGGCCCAGATCGCGAGAGAGTACGAGGCGGCGGTGGAGCGCCTGCGCGGCACCCTGGGCTGACCCCGGAGCTGAACCGGGCTGATCTCTGGACTGACCCCTGGGCTTCGCCCCCGTCCCGCACAGCCGCCCCGTCCCGCACAGCCGCCCCCGTCCATGAACTCGTGCCTGCACTGGTGTGCGCGCGAGAGTTCTACGACGGGGGCGGCTGTGGTCGTGTGCTCAGGCCTGCGTGATGAACAGCAGCATCGCCGCCCAGTGGCAGCCGAAGGCGAGGACCGTGAAGGAGTGGAAGACCTCGTGGAAGCCGAAGACCCCGGGGACGGGGTTCGGGCGCTTGAGACCGTAGACCACGGCCCCACCGGTGTAGGCGAGACCGCCGGCGAGGACGAGGCCGACCCCCACGAGGTTGGCCTCCACGAGGTCACCCGCGAACCACACCGCGGTCCACCCGAGGACGATGTAGAGCACCACGTACAGCCATCGGGGCGCCGACAGCCAGAACAGGCGGAACGCGATACCCAGCAGCGCACCTGACCACACGATGGCCAGGAGGATCGTGCTGGCCGGGGGGTCGAGCGCCGCGACCGTCATGGGCGTGTAGGTGCCCGCGATGAGCAGGAAGATGTTGGAGTGGTCCAACCGACGCAGGAGCGCGGTGGCCCTCGGGCCCCAGGTCCGGCGGTGGTACAGGGCAGAGATCCCGAAGAGCAGCGACGAGGTGGCCAGGAAGACCGCACATGCCCACTTCAGAGCGGCACCGTCCGCCAGGACGGTCAGGACCACCCCGAGGACCACGGCCACCGGGAGGGTCCCGGCGTGGATCCACCCGCGCAGCAGCGGCTTCTCGGGCAGCGCGGGGACGCCGAAGTCCTCGTCGCCGGGCACATCGTCGACACTGTCGGCCCTGTCGGCCTCATCGGCCCTGTCGGCCTCATCGACCCTGTCGGCCCTCGGGCGCGGTGTGGAGTTCACACGCAGAACCTACCGGCACCTCACGCCGGCGTGAACGTCCTGTGACCGTCCGCACGCGACCAGACGAGATCCCCGGCGGGATCCGTCCCCCGTTCGGTCAGGTCGCGGGCCCTGAACTTGAAGCTCGCGGTGCGGGGCAGCGCGGCGGTCACCCGCAACAGTGACGGCCACTGCTTGGGGCCCAGGTCGGACTGGTCGGCGAGGAACTCCCCGAGGCGCGCGGCCATCCCGACGGGGTCCGCGCCGTTCCGCAGTACGACCGCGGCGGCCACGGCGTCGCCGATCGTGCCCG
>NZ_JAALDV010000113.1:0-2270 GCF_014145045.1 Dietzia sp. DQ12-76 | reverse complement strand
GGCTCGCGCCAACTCCCAGGTGCGCGGCTCGCTGGCGGAGACGGGCGTGGGAGCGACGGACCTGCTGCTGTGGGCCCTGACCGCCGCCGCGGCCGGAGTGACCCTGATCCTGCTGGCCGGCCGGCGGCGTCGCGACGCCGAGTGCTGAGACCGCGAGCGGTGAGGAGCAGAGAGCCGGGATGCCGACACCCGGGCGGCGTCAGAACAGGGTTCGAGGCCGGATGCTGTTGGCCTGGTCCACCAACCGGAAGCGCTGCTGCCGGGTCTCGGTGGACCGCGCCAGGGTCCGCAACACCGTCTCCGCGCCCGTTCTCAGACCGAACTCGGTGAACGGCACCCCCCGCATCAGTGGCGACGGCGAGGGCTCGTTTCCGGGAAGCTGGATCCAACTCAGTGCCGTGGTCAGCACGGTGAGGCGGATCTGGACGGCCCGGTGCTCACCGGCGGACAGGTTCGCGACGCGACGAGCGGCCTCGCGCAGGTGGGATTCCTCGGTCTCCCGCAGTGGCCGCCCCTGGCACAGCAGCAGGATCGCCGTGAGATTGGCCAGGGCCGAGTATCGGGAGTTGGGCGGGACCCGGTCCAGTTCCTCGATCGCCGCCGCGACCTCCCCGCGCCTCTGCAACTGTCGGGCCAACCCGAATGCGGAACTGACCACCGACCGGTCCACGGACCACACCGTGCGGTAGAAGTGCTCGCTCGACCGCGCCCATCGGGCCCTGTCCCCCTCCGGGCAGACGTCGAGGATGAGCTCGGCGGTCGCCGCGAGCGCCAGCTTGGGCCCGTTCTCCCCCGGCATGGCCGACAACACCTGCTGGAACTTCGGATAGGCGCCCACGGGATCCCCTTTGAGCAGGGCGATCACCCCGACGTACCAGACCAGGCGCCACTCCGAGCGGAGTCGGTCGGAGTTCTCCTCCAGCAAGGCCTCGGCCGACGCGAGGTCTCCGCTCTCGAGGTAGGCGCGGGCGAGCGACATGATCACCCCCACGCTGTCGTGGGCCTCGGACTCGGTATCCGAGTACAGCTCACGGAGCGTGTCGATCCGCTGCTCCACGGAGGTGTAGGAGGTGGCGGCCAGGATGCGCCCGGCGGGATCGGAGGACTCCATCAGCGGCACGGGCAGGGCGTCGACGAGTTCGGCACCGGTCAGTGTGGTGTCGCGGGCGTGGCCGTCGACGAGGAAATCGGTCGGCTCGACCGTGAACAACGTGCCGAACGTGGACCGCTGCGGCGAGAACACCGAGGAGAACGCCGGATGCGGGATCCCGGTACGCAGAGCGAGGACTTCGCGCAACACGCCCATCAGCTGGCCGGCCATCCCGTTGGCGCTGCGGAACCGCATGGTCGGGTCCTCGTTGGTCGAGCGCAACAGGAAACGGTAGAGCGAGTCGTACCGGCTGAACACCGGCTCCTCGACGGGGGAGGGGATCCCGTCGGCGTAACGGCCGTCGACCACCGGCAGTCGGACGATCAACGACGCCAGGGTGCGCCCCACGGTGTAGAGGTCGGAGGCGATGGTGGGGCCGGTCTCGGGGATCTCCGGCGCCTGGAAGCCCGGTGTGCCGTAGATGTGCCCGTAGTCGCCGACGCCCGAGACCGCGCCCATGTCGATGAGCTTGACGTGGTCCTCGGTGAGCATGATGTTCTCGGGCTTGAGGTCGTTGTAGACCAGCCCCACGGAGTGCAGGTAGGACAGCGCTGTGAGGGCCTCGAGGACGTACGCGATCGCCTTCTCCACCGGCAGGACGCGACCCGGCGCCGACCTGCGCACGTCCCGCAGGCTGGGCCCACCGACGTACTCCATCACGATGTAGCCGCCGTGGGTGGGCGAGGTGGCCCAGTCGTCGTGGATGAAGTTGTAGATCCTCACGATCGACGGGTGGGAGAGTTCGGCCAGGATCTCCCGCTCGGCCACCGCCACCTCCTGCGCCTCGGCCTGGTCGGCGTGGAGCAGGCCCTTGAGCACCACCCACCGGTCGGACACGTTGTGGTCCACGGCGAGGTAGATCCAACCCATCCCACCGTGGGCGAGCGCGCCGCGGACCTCGTACTGGTCGGCCACCACGTCGCCGGGTCGGAGTTCGGGCCGCGGGAGTCGTCCATCCGAGGCCTCGCACTCGGCCTCGATGTCCTCCGGCGAGAGCATGGCCGAGTGGGGATCCACCGGGATGATGTACGGCAGGTCCACCAGCCCCTCCGACGCCGGGCTCGGTCGGTCCTCGGGCTTACTGGGTTGACGCATCCGGAACGGTGCCGAGCCGGCGCGG
>NZ_JAALDV010000112.1:0-9820 GCF_014145045.1 Dietzia sp. DQ12-76 | reverse complement strand
GAGGTGGCGCTCGCGAGGAACGCCCGCGTGGCCGAGGACCCGTGGCTCCCGCTCCGGGTGGCCGCCGCCGCCGCCAGGTTCTCCCTACCCGTGGCCGCCTCGACTCTCGGGGTGCTGGTGGAGCGCTCACCGGTCCCCGAGGGGCGGTGGCCCGCCGAGGCGCTGTCGGACCTGCTCGTCCTGCTGGGGTCCGGTGAGGGACAGGTGCCGGTGATCGAGGCGCTCGACCGCAGTGGCCTGTGGGAGCGGATGCTCCCGGAATGGTCGGGCGTGCGCGACCTGCCGGCGAGGGACCGGGCCCACGTCTACACGGTGGATCGACACCTGGTGCAGACCGCGGTGGAGGCGTCCCGGTTGACCACCTCGGTGGCCCGTGCGGATCTGCTCCTGTTGTCGGCGCTCCTGCACGACCTGGGCAAGAGCCGCGAGGGCGACCACAGTGAGACGGGTGCCGAGATGGTCGGGCCGATCGTCCGACGCATGGGACTCGCCCCTGCCGATGTCGACACCCTGGTGAGGATCGTCCGGCATCACCTGCTGCTGGCGGTGACCGCGACCAGGCGTGACCCCTCGGATCCGGCGACGGCCGACTCGGTGCTGACCGCGCTCGAGCAGGACGCGACCGCCTTCGACGTGCTCGCCACCCTCACCGAGGCCGACTCGCTGGCCACCGGGCCCACGGTGTGGACCCCGGGAAGGGCCCGGGCACATTCGATGCTGGTCGACGCGTGCCGGGAGAGGGTGGGGTCGCAGCCCGGCGCCGTGGAGGCCCCGACCGTCGACGCCACCCGCCCGCACGGCCCCCCCGATGTGGTGGTGGAGATGCGACCCGCGGGGACGGGGACCACTCACGAGCTCACCCTCGTCGTGCCCGGCGCGGGGAAGTCTCTCGCGGTGACGGCGGAGGTGCTCGCCGCACACCGTCTGGAGATCGTCGACGGGGAGATCGACCTGCGGCCGCCCGGTGGGGTGCGCGCCAAGATGACGGTGTCCACCCGTTTCGGGGACCCCGTGGATCCGAAGGTGTTGCGACAGGACCTGCGTCGGGCGGTCGATTCCGGGGTGGCGGCGTCCCTGCGGGCCGCGCTGGCACGCAATGCCTCCCGGATGATCGGCCCGCCACAGGCCAGGTCCTCGGTCCTGGTGAACCGGCGGACGGATGCCGAGGGGATCCTGCTCGAGGTCCGGGCGGAGGACAGGCCGGGGTTGTTCGCGAAGGTCATCGCGGCGATCCTGGGCAAGGGGGCGAGGATCGACTGGGTCGTGGTGCGGACGCGCGGTGCCGCGGTCGAGGACGTCTTCGCGTTGTCCGGCCCCGGAGCGGTCCTCAGTACGGCGACGGAGGTGGAGTCCCTGCTTCCCCGGCGTGATCCCGCGACGCCCGGCGTCGGGCGGGCCGATACCCTGTGATCAGTCGTCGTCGACGACGCCGGGGACACCATGCCCCCGGCCCGCGACCCAGGGAGCTGTAACCGTGTTCGATTCCTTGTCCGATCGCCTGGCAGGTGCGCTCAAGGACCTGCGCGGAAAGGGGCGGCTCAGCGACGCCGACATCGACGCGACCGCGCGCGAGATCCGCCTCGCGCTGCTCGAGGCGGACGTCGCGCTACCCGTGGTGCGGACGTTCATCTCCCGCGTCAAGGAACGGGCCAAGGGTTCGGAGGTCTCCGAGGCCCTGAACCCGGCGCAGCAGGTCGTGAAGATCGTCGACGCGGAGCTCACCGCGATCCTCGGCGGTGAGGCCCGTCGGATCGAGTTCGCCAAGCAGCCGCCCACGGTGATCATGCTCGCCGGTCTGCAGGGAGCGGGAAAGACCACGCTCGCGGGCAAACTCGCCTACTGGCTCAAGGGCCAGGGTCACACGCCCCTCCTCGTGGCCTGCGACCTCCAGCGACCGGGTGCGGTCGATCAGCTCCGCATCGTCGGCGAGCGCGCCGGCGTGCAGGTGTTCGCCCCCCACCCCGGGACCTCGGTCGGGGGTGACGGGGAGGACGTCGGGGTCCAGGAACCGGTGACGGTGGCCCAGCGGGGCCTCGCCCACGCCCGCGCCAAGATGCACGACGTCGTGATCGTCGACACCGCGGGCCGGTTGGGTATCGACGAGGAGCTCATGGCCCAGGCCAGGGGGATCCGCGATGCGGTCCAGCCGGACGAGACCTTCTTCGTCCTCGACGCGATGATCGGCCAGGACGCCGTCGTCACGGCGGAGGCCTTCCGCGAAGGGGTCGGATTCACCGGCGTCGTCCTGACCAAGCTCGACGGTGACGCCCGTGGTGGCGCCGCGCTGAGCGTCCGTGAACTCACCGGCACGCCGATCATGTTCGCCTCGAACGGGGAGAAGCTGGAGGACTTCGATGTCTTCCACCCCGACCGCATGTCGAGCCGGATCCTCGGCATGGGCGATGTGCTCTCGCTCATCGAGCAGGCCGAGACGGTCTTCGACGCCAAGGACGCGGAGAAGACCGCGGCCAAGATCGGGTCGGGGGAGCTCACCCTCGAGGACTTCCTCGACCAGATGTTGATGATCCGCAAGATGGGCCCCATCGGCAATCTCCTGGGGATGCTGCCCGGGGGCAAAGACATGAAAGCGGCCGTCGGGGACATCGACGAGAAGTACCTGGACCGCATCCAGGCGATCATCCGGGGGATGACACCGGCGGAGCGGGCCGACCCCAAGATCATCAACGGATCCCGCCGCCAGCGCATCGCCAAGGGTTCGGGGGTCACGGTCACCGACGTCAACCAGTTGGTGGACCGGTTCTTCGAGGCCCGCAAGATGATGAGCCGCATGGCCGGCCAGATGGGTATGCCCGGAGCCGGGCGGAAGAACCAGCGCAAGGGCAAGAAGGGCAAGGGCAAGGGCCGTGGACCGACGCAGCCCAAGAACCGGGGGATGATGCCCGGTGGGATGCCGGGGATGCCGCCCGGGATGCCGGGGATGCCCCCCGGGGGCATGCCGGACCTCTCGCAAATGCCGCCCGGACTGGACACGCTGCCGCCGGGCCTCGAGGGGATCGACCTGAACGACCTCAAGTTCCCCAAGCGCTGAGCAGCTTCGTGGTGTAATTGCCTGGTTGAGCTTCAGGAAGCAGAGGGTAGCCGTGGCAGATTCCGTCTACGAGACCGAGAACGACGCCGTCCAGAATAGTTCTTCGGATTTGCCTCCTCTGATGGTCGTTATTGCCGATCCCGGGCAGGTGAGCGACCCTAAGTTCCAACCGAGTAACTCCCACCTGCCTCGAGGTTTCCAAGATCTCGAAAAAGTGCCGTCAAGGTATTGTTACTGGCGCGACCTGGATCTCAACCCAATCGAAGGGCAGTATCAGTCCTTGATGGAGCCGAGAGTGTTCCATCCCCTCCAGTACCCTACCTCGAACGACCTCTACGAAGGCACCAGACTATTCGTAGTCAGCTGGGATAGTGCAAACGGCGATCCTCTCTATCGGTCTGACGCCACCGCCGAGTTTCTCAAATCCAGAGCTCGCGACCGACTCGCTGCCGTTTACGAGAATGCCGGCATTGTGCTAATGGAGAGCCAGGCGCAGCGCGATACGCCTTCCAGTGAGGCGTATCACTCGCTTTTCGGAGACGCTGAAATGAGCGTTTCTCGCCAGAATACGACGCGTGCTGGCTCCCGGGTGGTCATGGAGAAGTCCAAACCTTTCGGCGCGCATCCGCTTATTAAGTCAATAGGGGGCGAGAGCGAGACTGATGGTGAACTGACTACCGACCCATGTGACTGTGACGAATCGAACGCGTTCTTAGATGTTCCAGCGGAGTTTATTCCGCAGATTGTCGGTCGCAGAAAACGTGGCGAGGATGCTGAGGGGAAAAACTTCAAGCTCAGCAATTCTAGGTGGACTGGGACTGGTAGGAACCAGAACGTGTGGTTCGGCTGGTTTGAGTGGTGGGGGCCGGGCTGGGTTCCGCTTATGTACGCATCTGGAGTCTCTGGTTTCCCCATTTTTCGCAATTACCGTAGGCCGGTACTCTTAGCGCGCACCAACGGCAAAGGAGTCGATATTGCCACCACGATGTGGATTTCGGCTAACCAGAAGACGGTTTCGAGGCACATCGTTTACCTTGCCGAAGACCGACAGAATGTCGAAGAGATGACACGTTGGCATAAATGGGCCGTGCTTAGGTCAAGAGCTTGGAGCTTGTTCGCTATACTAATCATTTTGTTTGCTGCGGGGTTCCTGAGCTGGATCCTGGCTGGTCTCGCTACTTCAAATGAATTGTCGCAGCTTTTGACGATCCTTGGGGTCGGCCTTATTGCTATTTGGACCATAGCATATCGGATTATCCTTCGAATATTCCGCCGTCCAGTAGGTATTAATTTTCTGACTGCTTTAATTGGGAAGCCAAGAAGGCGGCGTTCTGGCCAACGCTCCTAGTCAGGGTTGAACCGCACAAGAAAAGGAATTGCTGTGCTTGGTTGGGTAGTGGTAGACTATGACTTCGAACGGTTTCGGTTCGGTGACGTATTTCGATCCCATCTTGACGTTAAAGAGCTGGAGTCCCTTCACATTGATTATGTGACCGATTTGCTGGATTCAAGTAACGAACAGTCTACAGACCTTCACCGATTACTATACCGGATTTACGCTAGCGACTTATCGGATAGTTTCAGACAAATCTATAATCACTTCATCAAAGAAGTAATACGACCGCTCCTCGGCGAGAACTTAGTTTTCCAGCGTCGCCCGAACATCCGTTTCCAGATGCCGGGTAGTGTAGGTGTAGCCGAGTGGCACGCGGACCGCGATGTGGGTCATCACTGGACCGAGACAAACATCTGGATCCCACTCACGGAAATCACAGAGTCGAATGCTGTCTGGGTCGAATCGAGACCCGGCGAAGGTGACTTCCGTCCACTAATAGCTCAGCCCGGGCAGGCTTTGGTATTCGATGGCGCATGTTTAACGCACGGCAACATTCCGTCCAAGTCCTCTAAAACGCGTTTGAGTATCGACTTTCGAGTCGTGCGGGAGTCACTCTATCGTGACAGAGTTGTGAAATCCGTGAACACTGCCACGGAGTTTAGCGTGAATGGTTATTTTCAACGCGCAACCGACGGTTACATATCATAGAGTTTGTTGGATTGGGCTTCGCGGCGCGATTCGACTAGAGTGGTGCGCTGGACGCCGTCACCGGTGGGTCCCGCCGTGTTCATCGCGGACGGTGCCCGCGCCGAGCGGCGGTCACCCGGAAGGCGAAACCGGGCCCCGCAACACGTGCGGGAGTCGCTGAATCGCCACGTGACCCGCAAGAGAAAGCGAGACGCCACATGGCCGTCAAGATCAAGCTCACCCGCCTCGGCAAGATCCGTAACCCGCAGTACCGGGTGGTCGTGGCCGACGCCCGCACCCGTCGAGACGGGCGTGCCATCGAGACGATCGGGCTCTACCGCCCCAAGGAGGAGCCGAGCTTCATCCAGATCGACTCCGAGCGTGCGCAGTACTGGCTGGGTGTCGGCGCGCAGCCGACCGAGGCCGTCGAGTCGCTGCTCAAGATCACCGGGGACTGGCAGAAGTTCAAGGGCATCGAGGGCGCCGAGGGCACCCTCCGCGTGGCCGAGGCGAAGCCCAGCAAGCTGGACCTGTTCAACAAGGCGCTCGAGGAGGCCCAGGGCGAGCCGTCCGCCGAGGCCATCACCACCAAGCGTAAGGCCGAGAAGGCGAAGAAGGCCGACGAGGCGAAGAAGGCCGAGGAGGCCGCGGCCCAGGCCACCGACGGTGAGTCCGCCGAGGCCGGGTCGGCTGACGCCGAGAACGCCGAGGCCTGAGTCCGATGGGTGACATGGTCGTCGACGCCGTCGACCATCTCGTCCGCGGTATCGTGTCGGATCCCGATGCGGTCTCGGTCAGGGCGAGCGGTGGTCGTCGCGGCACCGTGATCCGCGTGACCGTGTCGCCCGACGATCTCGGGCGCGTGATCGGCCGCGGCGGCCGTACCGCGTCGGCGATCCGGACGATCGTCTCCGCCGTCGGCGGGCCGGACGTCCGGGTCGACGTGGTCGACACCGATCGCTAGCCCCCTCGGACCCCACCCGCACCGGAAGGACGTCATGGAACTCGTCGTGGGTCGCGTCGTGAAGTCCCACGGGGTCCGCGGTGAGGTGGTGGTGGAGGTACGGACCGACTCGCCCCGCGAACGATTCGCGGTGGGAGCTCGACTGCTGGGCCGCACCGGCAAGGGGAGGACCGCCACCGATCGGGACGTCACCGTAGAGGCCGCCCGGGATCATTCCGGGCGGCTTCTCGTGCGTCTGGCCGGCGTCTCGGACCGGGATTCCGCCGACGCCTTGCGGGGAATGCTCCTGATCGTCGACTCCGAGTCCCTACCGGACACCGGGGACCCGGACGAATTCCACGACCACCAGCTGGTGGGCCTGACCGTGCTGGACACCGGCGGGACGCAGCTCGGCGAGGTCACCGAGGTCGTGCACACCCCGGGTGGGGAACTCCTCTCCGTGCGTCTGTCGAGCGGATCGGAGGCCCTGGTGCCCTTCGTGGCCCGGATCGTCCCCAGGGTGGACGTCGTCGCCGGTACCTGCGTGATCGACCCACCGGAGGGGCTACTCGACCTGGGGACCCCGTGACCGGACCCGACCATACGGTCACCGCCCCACGGATGCGGCTCGACGTCGTCACGGCGTTCCCGGACTATCTCTCGCCCCTCCGTCTGGCACTGCCCGGGCGGGCCATCGACCGCGGCATCCTGGACCTCCGGGTCCACGACCTGCGCAACTGGGCTCACGACGTGCACCGCTCGGTGGACGACACGCCGTTCGGTGGCGGACCCGGCATGGTCATGCGGCCGACTGTCTGGGGCGAGGCCCTCGATGAGGTGGTACCACCGTCCGCGGGCTCCGCCGCGACGCGGCCCCTGCTCATCGTGCCCACCCCGGCGGGACGACCGTTCACCCAGGCCGATGCCCACAGCTACGCACGACGCGATCACCTGATCTTCGCCTGCGGTCGATACGAGGGAATCGATCAGCGCGTGATCGATGAGGCCTCCACACGCATGGACGTGGAGGAGGTGAGCATCGGCGACTACGTCCTGATCGGGGGAGAGGTGGCCGTCCTGGTGGTGGCGGAGGCCGTCGTCCGACTCCTCCCCGGGGTGCTGGGCAACCAGCGCAGTCACGAGGAGGACTCCTTCTCCGACGGCCTCCTCGAGGGGCCGAGCTACACCCGGCCCGAGGTGTGGCGGGACCGGCCTGTCCCCGCGGTACTGAAGAGCGGTGACCACGCGCGGATCGCGCGGTGGCGGCGTGACGAGTCGCTCCGGCGCACGGCGCAACGTCGCCCCGACCTGCTCGACGGGGCTGCTCTGGGTCCCGCGGACCTGGAGACCCTGAGGTCCGTCGGCTGGCCCGAGCGCGCCGACTGATTTGGGGTCGGCCGACGGATAGTGGCATACTAGCGAGGTTGATCATCCGGGCGCACCCGTGCGTCCGCGGACGGTCGCGCTGCTCCGGGCACGAACCGGTTGACCCGCCTGACGGCGGGCGCCAGGGTCCTCTGTCCTCAATTCCTGACATCCGAGGAACACAATGAACACTCTCGACTTCATCGACAACAAGTCGCTCCGCGACGACATCCCGGCGTTCCGCCCCGGCGACACGCTCGACGTGCACGTCAAGGTCATCGAGGGCTCGAAGGAGCGCGTCCAGGTCTTCAAGGGCGTCGTGATCCGCCGTCAGGGTGGTGGCGTCCGCGAGACCTTCACCGTCCGCAAGGTCTCCTTCGGCGTCGGCGTCGAGCGCACCTTCCCGGTCCACTCGCCCACCATCGACCACATCGATGTCCTGACCCGCGGCGACGTCCGTCGGGCCAAGCTGTACTACCTCCGCAACCTCCGCGGCAAGGCCGCGAAGATCAAGGAGAAGCGCTGAGCATGTAGAGCGAGTCGGACTCGGCCGTCGTGTGTGGTGGCCGATCGACTACGCTCGTCCGGGTGAGCAGCACCCAATCACCTGGACAGCACCCCTCCGAGCCGGGCCCCCGAGAAGACGGGGACCCGGCTCGAGGCGTGGGTGGAGGCCGTCGCCAGGCGCGCGCCGCCGAGAAGAAGGGCCAGCCCTGGTACATCGAGATCCCCATGCTGGTGGTGATCGCGCTGGTACTGGTGTTCGTCTTCCAGACCTTCGTCGGGCGGGTCTACCAGATCCCCTCGGAGTCGATGGAGCCCACGCTGCACGGGTGTGCCGGCTGCACGGGTGACCGGATCTTCGTGGACAAGATCTCGTACCGGTTCGGCGATCCGCAGCCCGGGGACGTCGTGGTGTTCGAGGGTCCGAATTCCTGGAACCAGGGGTACCAGTCCATCCGGTCGGACAACCCGGTCATCCGGACACTGCAGGACATCGGCGGCGTCATCGGCGTCGTCCCGCCCGATCAGAACGACATGGTCAAGCGTGTCATCGCGGTGGGTGGTCAGACCGTGGGCGGGTGCTCGCCGGACGGGGGCCTCCTGGTGGACGGTGAGCCGCTGGACGAGCCGTACCTCAACGCGGACCCCTCGATCGACCGCAACCCGCTCAACTGCGCGTTCGGGCCGGTCACCGTTCCGGAGGGCAACTACTGGGTGATGGGTGACAACCGGAGCAACTCGGCGGACTCCCGGTACCACATGGGCGACGAGTTCCAGGGCTCCGTTCCCGAGGAGAACATCATCGGCAAGGTGCAGGCCATCATCCTCCCGTTCAACCGGATCGGGTCCGTCCCCTCACCGGACATCACCGCGGGGTGAGCCCGGTCCGACCGGGCCGGGTGAGGGTGACCCGGCGTGACGGACGGCTGGCTCTGGAGGCGGCCCTGGCGCGGCGGGGTCTCGGGCCGGTCGCCGGTGTGGACGAGGCCGGGCGCGGGTCGTGCGCGGGACCACTGGTGGTGGCGGCGTGCGTGTTGGG
Source organism: Dietzia sp. DQ12-76 (assembly GCF_014145045.1). Classification (NCBI taxonomy): domain Bacteria; kingdom Bacillati; phylum Actinomycetota; class Actinomycetes; order Mycobacteriales; family Dietziaceae; genus Dietzia; species Dietzia sp. DQ12-76. The sequence continues at coordinate 897 of NZ_JAALDV010000112.1, read as the reverse complement.
TAGCCGTCTCACGGCGGATCTCGCTGATCTGGACGACTCCAAGAAGCTGTCTCCTGCGACCCGGGAGCGCCTCCACGACGCCGTGTTGCGCAGAGCCGTCGCGGCGTCCGTAGTCGTGATCGAACCCGACCGCATCGACGAGCGCGGGGTCCACCGGTGCAACCTCGAGGGAATGCGACGCGCGGTGGCCGCTCTCGATCCGCCGCCGGGCTTCGTCCTGACCGACGGGTTCGCCGTGGACGGGCTCGGGTGCCAGTCCACCGCGGTGATCGGGGGTGACGAGGTCGTCGCATCGATCGCCGCCGCGAGTGTCCTAGCAAAGGTGACCCGTGATCGGATTATGGTGGACCTCGACCCGAGGTACCCGGGCTACGGTTTCGCCGCCCACAAGGGGTACAGCACCCCGGGTCACGCCAGGGCGATCGAGCAGCTCGGTCCCAGCGACATCCACCGGATGTCGTACGCCAACGTCCGTCGCGCCGCCCAGGCGCATTCGAGGAGCAGCACTAGATGAGCGCCGAGGATCTGGAGAACTACGAGACCGAGATGGAGCTCTCGCTGTACCGCGAGTACCGCGACATCGTCGGTCAGTTCACCTACGTCGTCGAGACGGAGCGGCGCTTCTATCTCGCCAACGCGGTCGAGCTGATCCCGAGGTCCGCGGACGGCGAGGTCTACTTCGACGTCCGGATGTCCGACGCCTGGGTGTGGGACATGTACCGGCCTGCCCGTTTCGTCAAGTACGTCCGGGTGTTGACCTTCAAGGACGTCAACATCGAGGAGCTCGACAAGCCCGAACTCCGCCTCCCGGAGTAGTTCGCGACTCGCTCGTCCTCCACAGCCTCCCGCGCCTCCACAGGGCGCGCCCGGCCCGATCCGCGTCCAGCGGATCGGGCC
>NZ_JAALDV010000111.1:0-1042 GCF_014145045.1 Dietzia sp. DQ12-76 | reverse complement strand
CAGCGCCTGCGCGCCGGCGGACCAGCGCTGGACCGACTTCCTCGGGGGCGCGCCGACGAACGCCGCGGCGTTCCACCCCACCGCCCTCGGCCAGCAGGCCATGTCCGACGCCATCGCCGCGGCGATCTGACCCAGCTGACCCAACCGCTCCCGACTACCGCCGCCCCCGGCGATGGACACCAGCGTGAGCCGATGCTCGCGCGGGGGTTCATCGCCGGGGGCGGCTGCGTGTCACCTCATCCCTCGAACAGCCCCTGACCGACGTACCCGCCCTCCGGTGCGCCGGGCGGGAGGGCGAAGACCGCGGACCCGATCGGGACGGTCCACGTGTTGAGCGCATCCTGTTCGGCGAGCCGCCGCTGGACGGGGATATAGGTGCGCACCGGGTCGGCCTGATAGGCGGTGAAGATCAGACCGCTGTTGCTGATCTTCCCCGGCTCCGGTGGGTCGTCGAAGTTGTACGGCCGCCGGAGCATGGCCTCACCGCGATGGCGCTGCCGGGCCCGGGCCATGTGCGACTCGGGCGGGATGACCGGCAGGCCCACGTCGTCGACGGCGTCGAAATCGGCCGGGTCGTGCTCGTGGGTTCCGGTCAGCGGCGCACCGGTGTCGATCCGCCGGCCCATGCTCAGCTCGCGGGAGGTGCGGTCGATCTCCTCCCAGGTGTCCATGGTCATGCGGATGCGGCGCAGCACGAGTGAGGACCCGCCCCGCATCCATCGCTGGTCGGCTCCGTCCGAGAACACGATCTGGTCGTAGTCCACGTCGTCAGGCCTGGGGTTCTCGGTGCCGTCGATCTGGCCGAACAGGTTCCGTTGGGTGCTGCCGGTCGGGTCGGTGCCCACGGCTTTGCGGAACCCGCGCTGGGCCCATTTCTGCTCGGCCACGCCGCGAACCCCCGAGGCGAGGGTCCGGGCGGCGTGTGAGACGACCAGCGGGTCGTCGGCGCAGATCTGGAGCAGAAGATCTCCTCCCGACCACCGGTCCTCGAGCTGGTCGATCTGCGGGAACGCCGGCAACGGCCGCAACCACGCCGGCCGCC
>NZ_JAALDV010000110.1:0-7400 GCF_014145045.1 Dietzia sp. DQ12-76 | reverse complement strand
GGCCACCGCCGTGGCGGACTTCGCCCGCCAGCGCGTCCGGTCGATCGTCGGGCACGTCCGCCCCGCGGACGGTCCGGAGGACGTCGAACGCGCGGCGACCGACGTCGCCGCGGCCCTGACCGAATCCGGGTACGCGGCATCCATCGAGGACGCCGGGGCGGGCCTGCAGATCTGCCAGCACCACTGTCCGGTGTGGAACGTCGCGTCCCGGTTCCCCGAATTGTGCGAGGCCGAGCAGGAGGTGGTGTCCGAGATCGTGGGCACCCATGTCCAGCGCCTCGCCACCATCGCCGGCGGACACTGCGCCTGCACCACGAACATCCCCACGGGGATGGTGACCGCCGGTGACCTGGCGGCCACCATGCCCGCAGCGGCCGACGCAGACGCGTCGGTTCCGACCCCCGAAAGGACTGTGCGATGACCATCACCCCAGATCAGGTGACGGCCGACGTCACCGTGCACGAGCCGACCACCGACGAGGAGCGGATCGCCTCGCTCGGCCAGTACAACTACGGTTGGCACGATTCCGACTCCGCCGGTGCGACCGCACAGCGTGGCCTCTCGGAGGCCGTGGTGCGTGACATCTCCACCAAGAAGAACGAGTCGGAGTGGATGCTCGCCAAGCGGCTCAAGGCGTTGGCGACGTTCTACAAGAAGCCCATGCCCGCCTGGGGTTCGGACCTGTCGGGGATCGACTTCGACAACATCAAGTACTTCGTCCGCTCCACGGAGAAGCAGGCCACCTCGTGGGAGGACCTGCCCGAGGAGATCAAGAACACCTACGACAAGCTCGGTATCCCCGAGGCGGAGAAGCAGCGCCTGGTCGCGGGCGTCGCCGCCCAGTACGAGTCCGAGGTGGTCTACCACCAGATCCGGGAGGACCTGGAGAGCCAGGGTGTCATCTTCATGGACACCGACACGGCGCTCAAGGAGCACCCGGAGTATTTCGAGGAGTACTTCGGCTCGGTGATCCCGGCCGGTGACAACAAGTTCTCCGCGCTCAACACCGCCGTGTGGTCGGGTGGCTCGTTCATCTACGTGCCCAAGGGCGTCCACGTGGACATCCCGCTGCAGGCCTACTTCCGGATCAACACCGAGAACATGGGCCAGTTCGAGCGGACGCTGATCATCGTGGACGAGGACGCCTACGTCCACTACGTCGAGGGGTGCACGGCGCCGATCTACAAGTCGGACTCCCTGCACTCGGCGGTCGTCGAGATCGTGGTCAAGAAGGGCGGTCGCTGCCGCTACACGACCATCCAGAACTGGTCGAACAACGTCTACAACCTCGTCACCAAGCGCGCCCGGGCCGAGGAGGGCGCCACCATGGAGTGGATCGACGGCAACATCGGGTCCAAGGTGACCATGAAGTACCCCGCGGTGTGGCTCACGGGCGAGCACGCCAAGGGCGAGGTCCTCTCGGTGGCGTTCGCCGGCGAGGGACAGCACCAGGACACCGGGTCGAAGATGCTTCACCTGGCCCCCAACACGTCCTCGAACATCGTCTCCAAGTCGGTTGCGCGAGGCGGTGGCCGATCCGCCTACCGCGGGCTCATCCAGATCAACCCCGGCGCGAAGGGCTCCAAGTCCAACGTCGAGTGTGACGCCCTGCTGGTGGACAACATCAGCCGGTCCGACACGTACCCGTACATCGACATCCGTGAGGACGACGTGACGCTCGGGCACGAGGCCACAGTGTCCAAGGTGAGCCAGGACCAGCTCTTCTACCTCATGAGCCGAGGCCTGGCCGAGGACGAGGCCATGGCCATGATCGTGCGCGGATTCGTCGAGCCGATCGCCAAGGAGCTCCCCATGGAGTACGCCCTCGAACTCAACCGCCTGATCGAACTCCAGATGGAAGGATCGGTGGGCTGACCGCCATGACCGACACCACTACTGCCACCACTGGATCCGGCCCCACCCCGGTGACGGACCGCTACGGTATCCCCGTCACCGCCACCAAGGGCGACCAGTTCTCCTCCTTCGACGTGAACGCGTTCGAGGTGCCGAGCCACAAGGACGAGATCTGGCGCTTCACCCCGCTCAAGCGGCTCCGCGGGATCCACGACGGAACCAATGTGACCGCCACCGGGAACCTGCTGGTCTCCGTCGCCGAGCGTGACGGACTGACGGTCGAGACCGTCGGGACCGACGACAAGCGGATCGGCGAGGCCGGGGCACCCCGCGACCGCGTCGCCGCGCAGGCCTTCACCTCCGTCGCCGAGGCGACGGTGCTGACAGTGGCCACGGAGACGGTTCTCGACGACCCCGTGTACGTGACCGTCGACGGCCCGGGGGAGGGGGAGCTGGCCTACGGCCACGCCCAGATCCGACTCGAGCCGTTCGCCAACGCGACCTTCGTGGTGGACCAGCGCGGCGGGGGGACGATCGCCGAGAACGTCGAGTTCGTCGTCGGCGACTCGGCGCACCTCGAGGTCGTCCTCATCCAGGACTGGGACGACGACGCGCTGCACCTAGCCAACCACCACCTGCAGGTCGGTCGCGACGCGACCCTGACCTACACGGCGGTGACCTTCGGCGGCGAGCTCGTGAGGATCGCACCGCTGACGACGTTCACGGCCCCCGGGGGCACGGTGAACGTCAACGGTCTGTACTACGCGGACGACGGACAGCACATCGAACACCGTCTGCTGGTGGACCACGCGGTACCCAATTGCACGTCGCGGGTCCTGTACAAGGGCGCCCTGCAGGGTGACGCGTCGTCGAACCTGCCCGACGCCCACACCGTGTGGATCGGCGAGGTCCTCATCCGCGCGGCGGCCGAGGGTACGGACACCTACGAGATGAACCGCAACCTCGTCCTCACCGACGGGGCCCGCGCGGATTCCGTCCCGAACCTCGAGATCGAGACCGGCGAGATCGCCGGCGCCGGTCACGCCAGCGCCGTGGGCCGATTCGACGAGGAGCACCTGTTCTACCTCATGTCCCGGGGGATTCCCGAGGACACCGCACGGCGCCTGGTCGTCCGGGGCTTCTTCGGCGAGGTGATCAACCGCATCGGCGTGCCCGAGGTACGTGATCGGATCGCCGAGGCCGTCGAACTGGAACTGCAGTCATCCGGGATCTGACCCCCGGGCCCGAGAGACCACCCCCGAAGACTTCACGAAGATTGCGAGCACACCAATGACCATTCTCGAGATCAAGGGCCTGACGGCCCGCGTCGCGGCGACCGCCGACTCGGCCGAGACCGTCGACATCCTCAAGGGTGTCGACCTGACCATCGAGTCCGGGCAGACCCACGCCATCATGGGGCCGAACGGCTCCGGCAAATCGACTCTGGCCTACGTCATCGCCGGCCATCCCAAGTACGAGGTCACCGGCGGCACCGTCACCCTCGACGGGGAGGACGTCCTGTCGATGGAGGTCGACGAGCGGGCCCGCGCCGGCCTGTTCCTGGCGATGCAGTACCCGACCGAGATCCCCGGGGTCTCGACCGCCAACTTCCTCCGTACCGCGGCCACCGCCGTGCGCGGCGAGGCGCCCAAGCTGCGGCACTGGGTCAAGGAGGTCAAGGAGGCCATGTCCGACCTCGACTTCGACCCGGCCTTCTCCGAGCGCAGCGTCAACGAGGGCTTCTCCGGTGGCGAGAAGAAGCGCCACGAGATCCTCCAGCTGGATCTGCTCAAGCCCAGGATCGCCGTGCTCGACGAGACCGACTCCGGCCTGGACGTCGACGCCCTGCGCGTGGTGTCCGACGGGGTCAACCGCTACAAGGCCGAGGAGAACGGCGGCATCCTCCTCATCACGCACTACACCCGCATTCTGCGGTACATCACGCCCGACCGCGTGCACGTCTTCGTCGACGGCCGGATCGCCGCCTCCGGGGGCGCGGAACTGGCGGACGAGCTCGAATCAGAGGGGTACGAGAAGTACCTCACGCCCGCGAACGCCTGATCGGACAGCTGGGAGACTATGACCTCGACCCTCGACATCACGACCCTCCGCTCGGATTTCCCGATCCTGCAGCGGACGGTTCGTGACGGCAAACCCCTCGTCTATCTGGACTCCGGGGCGACCTCACAGCGCCCGATCCCGGTGCTCGACGCCGAACGGGACTTCCTCCTGAGCTCCAACGCCGCCGTTCATCGCGGTGCACACCAGCTCGCCGAGGAGGCGACGGACGCCTACGAGGACGCCCGGGCCGACATCGCGGGGTTCGTCGGAGCCGATGTCGACGAGCTCGTCTTTGCCAAGAACGCCACCGAGGCGCTCAACCTGGTCGCGTTCGCGCTCGGAGACGACCGCTTCGGCCGGTACGCCGTGGGACCGGGTGACGAGGTCGTGATCAGCGAACTCGAACACCACGCCAATCTGGTGCCCTGGCAGGAGCTGTGCCGACGCACCGGTGCCACCCTGAAGTGGTACGGACTCACCGACGACGGACGGATCGACCTCGACTCACTGCAGTTGACCGACGCGGTCAAGGTCGTCGCCGTGACCCATCAGTCCAACGTCACCGGCGCCGTGACCGACGTCGCACGTGTGGTGGAGTCCGCGAGGGCGGTGGGCGCACTGGTGGTATTGGACGCGTGCCAGTCCGTCCCGCACATGGCCGTGGACTTCCACGCACTCGGTGTGGACTTCGCGGCCTTCTCCGGGCACAAGATGCTCGGCCCCACCGGCATCGGCGTCCTCTACGGACGTCGGGAGCTGCTGCGGGCGATGCCGCCGGTGCTCACGGGGGGCTCGATGATCTCCACCGTGACCATGGAGAAGTCCACCTACGCCGACCCGCCGCAGAGGTTCGAGGCCGGGGTGCCGATGGTCTCCCAGGCCGTCGGTCTCGGCGCAGCGGTCCGCTACCTGCGCGACGTGGGCATGGAGGCGGTCGCGCGTCACGAGGAGTCGCTCACCGCGGCCACCCTGGAGGCCCTGGACCAGATCCCGGGCATCCGGATCGTCGGTCCCCGCGACATGGTCGCGCGCGGCGGCGCCGTGTCCTTCGTCGTCGACGGCGTCCACGCCCACGACGTGAGCCAGGTGCTCGACGACGACGGGGTGGCGGTGCGCGTGGGACACCACTGCGCGTGGCCGCTGCACCGCCGATTCGGTGTGCAGTCCACCGTCCGCGCCTCGTTCGCGCTGTACAACACACTCGACGAGGTCGAGGTGCTCGCGCGGTCGCTGCGCCGGGCACAGGAGTTCTTCGGAGTGGGAGGTGCCCGTTCGTGAAGCTCGAGCAGATGTACCAGGAGGTCATCCTCGACCACTACCGCCACCCCCACCACAGTGGGCTGCGGGAACCCTTCGGCGCCGAGGTCCATCACGTCAATCCGACCTGCGGCGACGAGCTGACACTGCGGCTACGACTCTCCGACGACCTGTCGACGATCGAGGACGTCTCGTACGACGCGCAGGGTTGCTCGATCAGCCAGGCGTCCACCTCGATGATGGCCGACCTCATCGTCGGCCGCACGGTGTCGGAATCACTCAGGGCCTACGACGCCTTCCACGAGATGATCTCCTCCCGCGGGACCAACGAGGGGGACGAGGAGATCCTCGACGACGCCGTCGCCCTGTCCGGGGTGTCCCGATACCCGGCACGCGTCAAGTGCGCGCTGCTCGGGTGGATGGCCTACCGCGATGCACTCGGCCGACAGACCGACCACCACCAGGAGTGAAGTGACATGACCGAGCAGATGACCCCGGCCAACGACCCGTCCGTCGACGACGCCATGTCGGCGGCGGAGAACGAGACCCCCGCGGGCACCGTCTACAACGGTGAGTTCCGTCCCGACCCCAATCGCCCCGAGCAGTCGGAAGAGGACCTGGCGCTGGTCGCCGACCTCGAGGAGGCCATGCGCGACGTGGTCGATCCTGAGCTCGGGATCAACGTGGTGGATCTCGGGCTGGTCTACGACATCTGGGTCCGCCCGGGTGAGACCGAGGGGTCGACCATCGCCCGCGTCGACATGACTCTGACCTCGGCGGCCTGTCCGCTCACCGACGTGATCGAGGATCAGGCACGAAGTGCGGTGGTGGGTTCCGACCTGGCCAACGAACTCGAACTCAACTGGGTGTGGATGCCGCCGTGGGGCCCGCAGATGATCACTGACGACGGCCGAGAGCAGCTCCGCGCCATCGGCTTCACGGTCTGACATCCGACGCCGACATCAGCCCGGGCCCCCGGATTCGGGCGACGCCGGGTACCGCCTCTCCCGGCCCGCCAGGTGGCTCCTGCTGCCCTCACTTCTCCTCGCCCCCCTGTCCGGGTTCCTCTACACGATGGTCCGGACCACGGGGAGCTACGAGCCCGATCAGGGCTGGACCCTGCTGTGGACCGCGTTCGACATCGGGTCCGAGGGGAACGTCGCGGTCTGGTTCGCCTCCACGATGTGGCTGCTCGTCGGCGCGTTGGCCGCGATGGCGGCCCTCACCTCCGACCGGTTCCGCACCTCGTGGTGGGTGTTCGCCGCCGTGGCCGTCATCGCCTCGGCCGACGAGGCGGCGCAGCTCCACGAACGCCTCTTCTATTTCGGTGACCGCCTGGCGCCGACGTTGCCGGGGGATCTCCACTACAGCTGGGTCATCCCCGGGACCGCCATCGCGCTGGTGGTCGCCGCGCTTCTCATCCGCCTGGTCCTCGCCCTCCGAACCCGGGTGACGGTCGGGCTGATCGGCTCGGCGGTGGTGTTCCTCCTCGGCGCGCTGGTCATCGAGTCGATCTCAGGGATCGTGGAACGCGACCAGGGGATGTCCGACCTGTATGTGGCGATCATGTACGTCGAGGAGACCTTCGAACTGATCGGGGTGGCATGGGCCGTGATCGCGCTCGCGTCGATGTTCCGCCTCACCGGTCGCCGCGGATCACTCACCCTCACCTTCGACGGGTTCCCCGACAGGGCGGAGGAGACCGGGCCGGGCCACCCCGTGTCGGGCTAGCGCAATCGCGCGTCGACCGCAGTACGGGGGGACCGCCGGAGTAGCGCGCTGATCATCCCCACCTTCCCACTCGCCGGCATGCCCACCCACATGTCCCACATCGCCAGCGCCAGCTGGTACGAGGGGCTCGCGCCGTCGAGAAACCACTTCTGTCGACGCCCCTCGATCCGGCCGAACGCGTCGAACAACTGCCGGAGCGTCCGATCGTCGGCGCGCAGGAGTACACGGAGCCCGATCCCGTGCAGTGTGGTGCTGGCCGGGGACCGGGGCGCGGGAATCGGGAACCCGGTACGGACGGCGTGGACAGCGGCCGGCACGGCGGCCAGCATCGAGGCCACCGAGTACCCTGTCGCGGCGTGTCCGTGTCCACCGGCGGTGCCGAAGGCATCGATGCGGGGATCGCCCGCCCAGCCACCGCGGGCAAGGAGCGGGATGCGCACCCGCTCCACGTCGAGTGGCGCGTCGATGGCCGACCGCGACACCCCGCGCCGCACGAG
>NZ_JAALDV010000109.1:0-1842 GCF_014145045.1 Dietzia sp. DQ12-76 | reverse complement strand
CAGGTCCACCGGCAGCAGTGCCATGCCGGTCACATTAGGCCACCCCGGGGGCCCGGTCGATTGCCCGTCGGTGAACACTCGGCGACCACGGGGGTCCGGTGGGCCCCGTCGAGCCGATCCGTGCAGCCGGCGGGCGGACGCCCGCACCGCGTCTCCGCCGCGCGTTCACGCCCGCGACATCTCAACGGCGCGTTCCCGTTTCCATCGGCCCCTAGCGTCTGAACCCGCGCGCCGGACGGGCCGGCCGCGGGGAGAGGACACCGGAACAATGGCAACCACCAGCATCGATCGTCGTCGATTCCTCGCCGGCGCGGCAGCTCTCGGCGCGGGGGTGTACGTCGCGGGTAACCTCACCGGGACTTTCACCGGCTCCGGCGCGATCGCCGGCGCCACGGGCGTCGGGACCGAGGGGTACGGGGACCTGGTGCCGGACCCGAACGGTCTGCTCGATCTGCCGGAGGGCTTCACGTACACCGTGGTCTCGCACGCGGGCGAGACCACCATGGAGGGTGGCGCCGCGTCCCCGTCCGATCCCGACGGCGCCGGGTACTTCCCGGCCTCCGGCCCCCTCGGTTCTCTATCAGGAGCACTGGGCTCGGTCGGTGACCTCGTGGGCGGGGGTGGCGGCTTCCTCGTCCTCAACCACGAGATCGGCGGCAGCGAACCGCATGTCGTTCCGGTGACCGACGGGCTCACGTTCGACGACCAGGCGGGTGGGGGATGCACGGTGATCGCCGTCGACTCCCGGGGCGAACGCAGGTCGCAGTACGTCGGCGTGGCCGGCACGGTGAACAACTGCGCGGGCGGCGTCACCCCGTGGGGCACGTGGCTCACCTGCGAGGAGACCGAACTCCGGGCCGGTGGACGCTCGCTCCAGGGCAGAACAGCCTCACTGGACCACGGCTGGGTCTTCGAGGTCTCGCCGGACACCGCGCTCAACCGGGCCCAGGCCACGGTGCCGCTGAAGTTCCTCGGGCGGTTCGCCCACGAGGCCGTCGCGGTGCACCCCACGAGCGGCGTCATCTACCTCACCGAGGACGCGGGCAGTCCCAACGGCCACGTGTACCGCTGGACCCCTCCGGCGGGGTTCCAGCCGGGTACGGGCTCGCTCGCGGAGCTCGCCCGCTCCGAGGGTGGCGACACGGCCGGCACCTTCGAGATGATGCGATGCGTCTCCGGCGGCGCTCACGTACCGGACCTGTCGGTGGCCACCACGGTCGGCACGACCTACCAGGTCGAGTGGGTGGACGTTCCGGGTCGCGACCGACTCGCGGAGACCACCTCGATCCGCAAGCAGTCCTACGCCGACCGCGGCACCCGCTCGCGCAAACTCGAGGGCGCGTGGTGGAAGGAGGGCGCGTACGTCGTGGCCTCCTTCGCCCGGATGGGCGACGGTTCGGCGGCCGAGCACGACGGGCAGGTCTGGCGCATCGCGCCGGACGGTGCGTCCATCACCCTGTACTCCGTCTTCGGCAGGAACCCGGACCCGTCCGTCGACCTCGCGGACGGCGGGGGCTTCGACGGCCCGGACAACATCACGGTCTCCCCCCACGGCGGCGTCGTGGTGTCCGAGGACGGTTCCGGGATCCAGCACGTCGTCGGCGTCGACGACCGAGGCCGGGCGTACCCCATCGCCCGCAACCGCGTGAGCGACTCGGAGTTCGCCGGCCCGGTGTTCAACGAGGACGGCTCGGTGATGTTCGTGTCGATCCAGGGCGACGGCTACACGTTCGCGGTGACAGGTCCCTGGGAGCGTCTCGCCGGCGCCGCCGGGGCCGGCACCGGTTCGCTCGGCAGCGCGGGGCTGGGAGCCTGACACCCCTCGCCCGGCGCGAGCCGGCG
>NZ_JAALDV010000010.1:0-6455 GCF_014145045.1 Dietzia sp. DQ12-76 | reverse complement strand
CATGGTGGCCACCGTCTGGTCCGCGCGGGCCAGCAGGACCACGGGGTCGGCCAGGACGCGGGCCTGCCCGCCCGCGTAGACGGTCACCGTCGTCATCGAGGCGGAGACCGCCACCGACGGGACACCGGTGTGCAGGGCGGTCCGTTCGGCCGCGCGGTGCCGGGTCCCGGTCTCGACCGCCGGCAGGGTGGGATCGGGCACGAGGTGGACGTTGGCATGGGTGATCCGCTCGCCGTCCGAGGACAGGACCACGGCTCCGTCCATCTTGCTCAGTTCGCGCAGCCTGGCCGGTGTGAACTCGACGTCCAGCGTGACACCGCCGTCGCATATCTCCCTGACGGCGGGGTCATCGCCCAGCACGATGAGACCACCGGTGCCGCTGCGACGGATGCGGTCCAGTGCCTCACGCAGCGGGGTGCCGGGGGACAGGCGCCGGAGGACGGCCCGGACGGGTGCGTCGACGGGGGTCCCGTCCGTGGCGCGGGGGGCCAGGGCGGACGTCTCAGTGCCCCTCTGCGTGGGTCTCGACCGGGCGGGTGTACTCGTCGCTGGGCGGGACCTCGGCGATGACGGCGGCGGACATCTCGATCTGATCGCCGTTGGAGAACGACACGGTGGCGGGTACAGAGGTCCCGATCCGGAGGTCGTCGGAGTCGGGCAGCGTGGCGGTGCTGCGCTCGACACAGAGGTCGTCCCGCGCGGGGACGGGCTCGACGTCGGCCGCCGGCGAGACGATCAGGGAGCATCCGCGTTCCAGCGGCTGTGTCTCGCCGAGCTGCGCCTCGATCCCGTCGATCTCGATCCGGTCGAGGGAGATCGACTCGCCCATGCCGGTCCCGGTGAAGGAGGCGGCGAACCCGAGACGCGCCTCGCCCTCCTCGGGGAGGACCACCACGAGATCGTTGACGTGGAGCTCGCCCGCGGAACCCTGCCCGCCGTCCACCGCGGCGACCTGGTTGGCCGTCTGGGAGACCTGCCCGGCGCCACACGCGGACAAACCGACGGCGGTACCCACGGCCAGGACTACGAGCGCGGTGCGGCGCAGGCCGGTGTTCGGTGAAGTCACGTCAGGCTCCTCGGGGGATGGTCGTTCTCAGGCCGGTCTCATCGTAGTCCACGGCTGGTCGTGACCGGCGTCAGAGTGCGCTCCCGGCACCCCCCGGATGCGGCGCCCCCGCTGTACGGGTTTCTGACCTGCACAAACGGAAAACCCCAGCGCTGAGGGCGTGCTAAGATGTCTCAGTCGAAAGGGGAAAGCCACTCATGGAGTTCAAGGTCGGCGACACTGTCGTCTACCCGCATCACGGCGCCGCTAGTATCCAGGCGATCGAGATGCGGACGGTCAAGGGCACCGAGAAGGAATACCTCGTCCTCAAGGTTTCGCAGGGCGATCTCACGGTCCGGGTTCCGGCCGAGAACGCCGAGTACGTGGGCGTGCGTGACGTGGTCGACGAGGCGGGGCTCGACAAGGTCTTCGACGTCCTGCGCACTGAGCACGCCGAGGAGCCGACCAACTGGTCCCGCCGGTACAAGGCGAACGGCGAGAAGCTGGCCTCGGGGGACGTGAACAAGGTCGCCGAGGTCGTCCGCGATCTGTGGCGTCGTGACCTGGACCGTGGTCTGTCCGCCGGTGAGAAGCGGATGCTCGCGAAGGCACGGCAGGTGCTGGTGGGCGAACTCGCGTTGGCCGACCGCGCCGATGAGCACCGCGCCGACGAGCTCCTCGAGCAGGTGCTGTCCGCCGCCACCCCCGCCTGACGCGACCGCGGGGGTGACTCGATCCGCGCAGGAGCTCAGTGATGGCAGTGGCCACCCGCCCCCCACGGGCAGGGTGGCCGCCGTCGTTCCCGCGGCGGGCTCCGGACTGCGCCTGGGTGCGGGGGTCCCCAAGGCCTTCGTCGAGCTGTCGGGTCGGACCATGCTCGAGCGGGCCGTCTCCGGTCTGTTGGCGAGCGGGGCGGTCGACGACGTCGTGGTGGTGGTCCCCGAGGACCGGGTCGCGGAGTCGGAGCTGCTGCTCGCGCCTCTCCGGTCCGGCGAACACCTCGTTCTCGTCGCGGTGGGCGGGCCGCAACGCACCGACTCGGTCCGTAACGGTCTGGCGGTCCTCACCGCCACCCTCGAGGGGTCGGGGTCGCCGGTCCACGACGTCGTGCTGGTCCACGACGCGGCACGCTGCCTGACCCCGGCCGCTCCGATCCTCCGGGTGGTGGAGGCGGTCCGATCGGGCGAGGGCGCGGTGGTCCCCGTCCTCCCCGTGGTCGACACCGTCAAGGAGGTCGACGCCGCCGGTTACGTGGTGGGCACGCCCGATCGCGGAGTTCTCCGAGCCGTTCAGACGCCGCAGGGCTTCGCGCCCGACGTGCTGCTGGCGGCCTACGATGCGGCCGGTGACGGGGCCACCGACGACGCCGGCCTGGTGGAGCGGCTGGGCAGGAGGGTGGCGACCGTGGCGGGTGATCCGCTCGCCTTCAAGATCACCACCGCGTCGGACCACGCGCGCGCCCAGGAGGAACTCCGTGACCAGCACGGGTTCCACGCACGCGAGAACCCGGAGGACCGTCCCGTGACCGGACCCGTGCCCCCCCGCGTCGGTATCGGCACCGACGCCCACCAGGTTCAACCCGGCAAGAAGTGCATGATGGCCTGCCTGCATTTCCCCGACGACGACGGGTGCGAGGGCCACTCCGACGGAGACGTGGTGGCCCACTCACTGGTCGACGCGCTGTTGTCCGCCGCCGGTCTCGGCGACCTCGGAACCCTGGTCGGCACCGGACGCCCCGAGTACGACGACGTCTCCGGTGAGCGTCTCCTGCGTGAAGCGGTGGCGGAGGTGACCGGCCAGGGGTGGACGATCGGTAACGCCGCCGTGCAGATGGTCGGTAACCGACCCAAGATGGGCCCGCGGCGGCTCGAGGCCCAGGACACCCTCTCGGCGATCATCGGCGCCCCTGTGTCCGTCTCGGCCACCACGACCGACGGGATGGGCTTCACCGGCCGCGGCGAGGGGGTCTCCGCGGTGGCGACGGCTCTGCTGTTCCGGAGCTGACGAAGCGGGCGCGAGGAGGCGTCACCGGTAGACTCGATCCCCGTGACGCTCCAGCTGTACGACACCGCCACCCGCTCCCTCCGGGAGTTCACCCCTGTCCGGGAGGGTCACGCGTCGGTCTACCTCTGTGGAGCCACCCCGCAGTCCGTGCCGCACATCGGCCACGTCCGGTCGGGGGTCGCCTTCGACATCCTGCGCCGATGGCTGCTGGGATGCGGTTACGACGTGGCGTTCGTCCGCAACGTCACGGACATCGACGACAAGATCCTCACCAAGGCCGCGGAGAACGGGCGGCCGTGGTGGGAATGGGTCGCCACGCACGAGCGGGAGTTCACCAGGGCCTACGACGCCCTGGGCGTCCTGCCGCCGTCCACGGAGCCCCGGGCCACCGGACACGTCACCCAGATGATCGACTACATGGAGCGGCTCATCGAGCGCGGTTACGCGTACCCGGCCGAGGGCAGCGTGTACTTCGACGTCGCGGCCTGGTCGGCCGCCCCCGAAGGCGACTACGGGCACCTCTCGGGACACCGGCTCGACGAGGTCGACCAGGGCGAGGGGGCCGACCTGCGGGGTAAACGAGACCCCCGCGATTTCGCGCTGTGGAAGGCGGCCAAACCCGGGGAGCCGAGCTGGCCGACCCCGTGGGGAGAGGGCCGGCCCGGCTGGCACCTCGAGTGTTCGGCGATGGCCACCTGGTACCTCGGTCACACCTTCGACATCCACGGCGGCGGCCTGGACCTGCAGTTCCCTCATCACGAGAACGAGGCCGCCCAGTCCCACGCGGCCGGTGACGGCTTCGCCCGGTACTGGCTGCACAACGGGTGGGTGACCATGGCCGGGGAGAAGATGAGCAAGTCGCTGGGTAACGTCCTCAGCGTCCCGAACATCCTCACCGTGGTGCGCCCCGTCGAGCTGCGCTACTACCTCGGCAGTGCCCACTACCGGTCCATGCTCGAGTACTCACCGGAGGCGTTGCAGGAGGCCGCTGCCGGATACCGCAGGATAGAGACCTTTATCCGGCGCGTGGCCGAGGTCGTCCCGGAGATACCCGTCGGCGAGTGGACCGACGGATTCGCCGCGGCGATGGACGACGATCTCGGGGTCCCGGCCGCGCTGGCGGAGATCCACGGCACGGTGCGCAGGGGGAACACGGCCCTGGCCGCCGGTGATCACGACTCGGCGCTGTCCGCCGCGTCGGCCGTCCGGGCCATGACGGCGGTGCTGGGCGTGGATCCCCTCGACCCCCACTGGGTGGCCGCCGGCGGCGGCGACGACGCCGCCACCACCGCGCTCGACTCGCTCGTGCGCGCAGAACTCGAGGCGCGCGACATCGCGCGCTCGAATAAGGACTTCGCCACCGCCGACGCGATCCGGGACCGACTGGTCGCGGCCGGCGTCGAGGTGGCAGACACCGCGGACGGCCAGAAATGGTCGCTCGCCAATCGGAAGGACTGACATGGCGGGCAATTCGAGCCGACGCGGGGCGATCCGCAAGACCGGCACCAAGAAGGGCCAGGTCGTCGGATCCGGCGGCCAGCGGCGACGGGGTCTCGAGGCCCGGGGGGCCACGCCCAAGGCGGAGGACCGCACGTATCACTCCGCACACCGCAAGGCCAAGGCCGCCTCGCGAAAGGCGGAGACGGCCCAGCAGCGCCGCCGGCACGCCCAGAAGCAGGCCGACGGCCCCGAATACGTGGTCGGGCGCAATCCGGTGGTGGAGTGTCTCCGGGCCGGCGTGCCCGCGACCGCCCTGTACGTGGCGGTCGGCTCGGAGGCCGACGAGCGACTGACCGAGGCCGTGCACCTGGCCGCCAACAAGGGCATCTCGATCCTTGAGGTGCCGCGCACCGATCTCGACCGCATGACGAGCAACGGCATGCACCAGGGCATCGGCCTGCAGGTGCCGCCGTACCAGTACACCGACCCCAAGGACCTCCTCGACATCGCGATGGGGTCGTCGAGCCCCGCGCTGTTGGTCGCCCTCGACAACATCACAGACACCCGCAACCTCGGGGCCGTCATCAGATCGACGGCCGCGTTCGGCGGCCACGGCGTCCTGATCCCCGAGCGGCGCAGTGCGTCCATCACGGCAGTCGCGTGGCGTACCTCCGCGGGCGCCGCGGCCCGGCTGCCCGTCGCGCGTGCGACCAACCTCAACCGGACGCTTCTGGACTGGGCGAAGTCCGGAGTGCAGCTCGTGGGCCTGGACGCTGACGGCGACACCACCCTGGACAGTTACGACGGCACCGGGCCCACGGTCGTGGTGGTGGGCTCCGAGGGCAAGGGGCTCTCGCGGCTCGTGCGCGAGAACTGCGACTCGATCCTCTCGATCCCGATCTCCGGCGGGGTGGAGAGCCTCAACGCCTCGGTCGCGGCCGGAGTGGTGCTCTCCGAGTTCGCCCGCCAGCGTCGCGTGAAGGGCTGACGGGGCCCGCACGTCCCACTCAGGCCAGCGGGCGACGTGGCGACCGGCAGCGGTCGAACGTCGCCCGCGCGTACTCCCACGTCTCCTCCCCGTAGTAGAGGTGGCCGACGATCATGTAGAGCCCGGCGAACCGCTGGTAGGCCCACGCCCTGTCGAGAAAGGTCTCGTCGATCCTGCCGACGTAGCGCGCGAGCACCTCGTCGACGAAACGCGGGCCGTACTCGTACAGTTCGGCGAAGTCCACCGCCGGGTCGCCGAGGCACATGTCGGTGAAGTCGATGAGCCCCAACCGGCCCGGGGACGTGCGCGCATCCCAGTAGAGATGGCGCACGTAGACGTCGTTGTGCAGGAGGACCCGCGGGAGCAGGGTGGACTGGAGCGCGGCGACCTCGTCGCAGATCTCCCGCGCCGTCCGCATCTCGTCCTCGGTGAACACCGCCGGGAGGTCGTTGGCCACGATCCCCCGCACGAAGTCCAGGTTCTCGGGTTGGTAGGAGTCCGGGACCCGGTCGAGCGGCGGGACCGACGTGTCGGCCCCGTGGAGCGCGGTGAGCAGCGCCCCGAGTTGGCCGGCGATCATCGTCCTGTCCGTCGTGGGCAGGGAACGGAGCAGGTCAGGGGTGAGCCGGTCCCCATACACCAGGGGGTACCCGGCGAATCCGCCGTCCGGGGGGACGTGCGTGTACCGGGGTATGGCGGCGTCGACACCGGCCGAGAGGTGGTCGAGGACCGCTGCCTCGTGGGGGAGTCGCGCGAGCGCCTGCTCGTCCGTGGGGAACCGGAACACCAGGTCCCGGTGCCCGAGCGAGTCGGCGCCGCGGCAGCCGTGGCACATCACCACCACGTGGTCCCAGCCCTCGTCGATCCACTGCGACGACTCCCAGGCGAGGGCGGGGAAGGCGGCGCGGATCGCGTCGAGCGCAGCGCCGCGGTCGGCCGGGGAGACGGGGTCGGACGGGGCGACGGTGTCGTCGGCGG
>NZ_JAALDV010000108.1:0-1812 GCF_014145045.1 Dietzia sp. DQ12-76 | reverse complement strand
CGGCGGCCGGAGTGGTCATCGGGCATGCCGAGGGTGGGCGGCAACGGTTCGGAGAACAGCCAGGCGGACCACAGGGGCCGCAGATCCACGGGGGAGTGGTCCGCGGCCATGTGGAGGAAGTCGTCGGTGGTCGCGGTCTTTCCCGAGTACTTGACCACCCAGCCGCGGAGCAACCGGAAGAACTGCTCGTCGCCGATGGTCAGGCGCAGCGCGTGCAGGGCGAGCGCACCGCGCTTGTAGACGCGGTCGTCGAACATGTCCTTGGGGCCGGGATCGGACAGCAGCAGATCCTGGGGGGAGTTCTGCAGCTTGGAGTAGTAGCGCAGCGCGTGGCTGCCCGCGTCCGCGCCGCCGGAGAACTCCGTCCACAGCCACTCGGCGTAGCAGGCGAAGCCCTCGTGGAGCCAGATGTGCTTCCACTCGGCGGCGGTGACGGCGTTGCCGAACCACTGGTGGGCGAGTTCGTGGGCGATCAGCCGTTCGTCGTCCGTCCCCGCCTCGGCGGTGTTGCGGCCGAACGTGGACATTCCCATCGCCTCGAGAGGGATCTGCAGCTCGTCGTCGGTCACCACCACCTTGTACTCGCCGAAGGGGTACGGGCCGAACAGGTCGGTGAAGACGTCGATCATCTCGAGCTGGCGGGCGAACGCCACCCGGAAGTCCCGCTTGAGGTCCGCGGGAAGATAGGCGTGGACCGGCACCGAGCCGCCCGTCACCTCCAGGTGCTCGTACCGTCCCAGGTTGATGGTCACGAGGTAGGTGGAGGTGGGCTGCGGGAGGTCGAACTCCCACGTGGTGGTGCTGCCACTGCGCTTCTTGCCCACCAGCGACCCCGTCACGACGGCGCGGTACGGCGAGTCCGTGGTGAGACGGATCCGGAACGGGGCCTTGGACGAGGGGTGGTCGTCGCACGGGAACCAGCTGGCGGCCCCGTTGGGCTGGTTCGCCACCAGGACGCCGTCGGTCAGTTCCTCCCAACCGACCTCCCCCCAGGCGCCGCGGATGGGGCGCGGGTTGCCCGAGTACCGGATGGTGAGGGTGAACGCCGCGCCCACGGGGATCGGGTCGGTCGGGGTGACGCTGAGCTTGCCCCGCGGCCGGCCGTACCGGGCGACCCGGCCGCGGTCGAGCGAGACCTTGGAGACGTCGAGGTGGGGGGACAGGTCGAGCTGAACGGACTCGAGCGGTTCGGTGGCCGTGGCGGTGATCACGGCCTGACCGCGCAGGTTGTTGGAGCTCATCTTGTAGGTGAGGTCCAGTTCGTACCGGGTCACCCGGTAGCCGTGGTTCCCGGCGCTGGGCAGGTAGGGATCCACCGGATCGGCGCGCGACGAATCGCGGGGTGCGGCGATCTTGGCGATGAGGTCCTTCTTGACTGCCTTCAATTCCATGACCTGCGCGAGTGTAGTGGACCCGGGGGATCGCCACGGTCGCCGTCGCCGCCGGTGCCGCTGACGCCCGCCACCGCCGTCGGATCCGCGCTCTGCGGAAACTACTTGCCAACTAGGAAAGTAGTTTCCTAGTGTGGGGTCATCGGCCGGGCGAGTGCCCGGGGAAGTGTCGAGAAAGGTGAAGTCATGACCACGGAGAATCACACCACCGGCGCGGTCGATCGCGCCGAGGCCGCCAGGCTCCTCGCGGAGGCCGAGGGGCGCCCGCCGGTCAGCTCCACGCGCGACGCCCGGGTCTTCGCCTGGTTCACCGCGGTCATCGCGGTGGTGATGGGGGCCGGGACCATCGCGATCATGTTCTCCGACTGGGCGATGGTGCCGTACGCGGTGCTTCTGTTCGCCGTGATGGCCTGGCAGCGGC
>NZ_JAALDV010000107.1:0-5629 GCF_014145045.1 Dietzia sp. DQ12-76 | reverse complement strand
CCGGGGCATAGTCCAGACCCCGTTCGGACGCGTACTCGCGGAGGCGGTCGGCCCACCACCCACTTCCGATGACGTCCAGTACCAGCCGGGGGTGGCTCTCGCGGAGCGCCGCCACGACGTCCAGGGCGTCTTCGACGTGCTTGTGCGGCACCAGTCGGGACAACACCGCCAGGCGCGGGCCGTCGGCGCGGGTCCCGGGTGCGCCCGGCCGCACGCCGTCGGGCAGCGGGTCCAGACCGTTGCGGACCACCGCGATCCGCTCCGGGGACACTCCCAGCTCGACGAGCTCCTCCGCCGACGGCAGCGACACGGTGACGTACTGGCTGTCCGAGTGCACGCGCGGCGAGAGGCGCGATTCGATCCACCAGCCGATCCTCGAGACAAGCCACCCGGCGACGGGCCATTGTTCGCGGTGGATGTGGTGGACCAGCACCACCACGGGCGCGGAGGTGGCGAAGCGGGAGAAGAACGGGACGCCGTTCTGGGTGTCGACCACGACGTCGGGTCGTCGCACCCGGCCGAGCGGGCCCACCCCGAACCGACCGAGGAGGATCGCCCCGAGTGCCCGCGGGTAGACGGTGAAGCGGCCACCGCCGCGGCTGATCGTGACACCCGCCCCGGCGGGGCCTCGTCTCACGTCCGAACGGGACGCTCCGCGGGGACGGGAGGTCCGGTAGACGACGGTGTGCCCTGCGGCCGCCAGACCGTCCGCGACGTGCTCCAGGTAGCGCTCACTGCCGCCGCCCTGCGGATGGGTGCTGTCGCGCCAGCACAACAGCAGGATTCGAGCCACGGCGCACACTGTACGCAGCGCGGATCGGGCGCGGGTCCGCCGGTATCGTCTCCGCTGTGACCCCACCTGCAGATCATCGGTCCGGCGCGCTCCGTTCGGTGGCCCGCCGGGCGAGTCTCGGACGCTCGCTCGGCCTCCTTCGGTCGTTCCCGCTCGAGCAGTCCGACCCGGATGCCTTCTATTCCGGCCTGGCGCGCGACACGGTCGACCTTGTGGCGGACCTGTGGGCGGAAGCCGGGGACCTGCCGCCGGCCGGGCCGGGGTCGAGGCTGCCGGGCCTCACGGTGCTCGACGTGGGGGGCGGGCCCGGGTACTTCTCGGATGCCTACGCCGCCGAGGGGGCGCGCTACGTCTCCGTCGAACCCGATGTGGGGGAGATGTCGGCAGCCGGACTGGACCAGGCGGGGTCGGTCCGGGGGAGCGGGATGTCGCTGCCCATCCGGTCGGGATCGGTGGACGTGTGCATCTCCTCCAACGTGGCCGAGCACGTGCCCGAGCCCTGGACGATGGCCGAGGAGATGCTCAGGGTGACGAGGCCCGGTGGCCTCGTCGTGGTCTCCTACACCCTCTGGTACGGCCCGTTCGGTGGCCACGAGATGGGGTTGACGCACTATCTGGGTGGGGAGCGCGCGCGGCGGCTGTACGAACGTCGCCACGGCCGACCTCCGAAGAACGTGTACGGCGAGTCCCTGTTCCGAGTGGGGTGCGCGGAGGGTCTCGAGTGGGCGCGTGGGACGGGATCGGGCGACCTGCTCGCCGCCTTCCCGAGGTATCACCCGCGGTGGGCGTGGTGGCTGGTGCGGGTGCCGGTGGTGCGTGAGGTCGTGGTGTCGAATCTCGTGTTGGTGCTGCGGGCGCGCTAGCCGCCGCGCGAAGTCGGACACTCGTCTACTATGAAGTGGAACGCGTTCTCGTTTTCTACCTCGCGGAGGTCCCCGTGGTCGTCGTCCATGACAAACTCTTCTCCGGCACCCGCTGGACCGATCCCATCACCACGGGTGTTCTCGAGGTGACGTCACCGGCCACGAACGCCGTCGTCGGGAGGGTGGCCGAGACCACCACCGAGGACGTCGACGAAATGGTCAGCCAGGCCCGCGACTCCTTCGAATCGGGCGTGTGGCGGCGCACCCCGCCCGCGGAGCGTGGCGCGCTGATCGGGCGGGTCGCCGACATGCTCGAGGAGCGCCAGGCAGAGGTCTGCCGCATCCTCTCCGACGAGATGGGCACCCCCACGGGCACGGCTGCGATGATCCAGGTGACGCCCACCCTCGCGGTGCTGCGCTACTACGCGAAGCTGGCCACCGATTTCCCGTGGTCCGAGGTTCGGCAGGGTGACTTCGGCGCCTCCGTGGTGACCCGCCAGCCCGTCGGGGTGGTCGCCGCCGTCACCGCGTGGAACGTTCCGCTCTACCTCAACTCGGCCAAGCTCGGCCCGGCCCTGCTCTCGGGCAGCTCGGTGATCCTCAAGCCGTCGTCCGCGACCCCGCTCTCCGCCCTGTGGCTGGCGGACCTGTTCCGCGAGGCCGGGCTGCCCGAGGGGGTGCTGTCGGTCGTCACCGGCCCGAGTTCCGTGGGCGACCACCTGGTCTCCCACCCGGAGGTCGACAAGATCTCGTTCACCGGATCCACCGATGTCGGGAAGCACATCGCGGGCATCGCCGCCCGGAACCTCACCCGGTGTTCGCTCGAGCTCGGCGGCAAGAGCGCGGCGATCATCCTCGAGGACGCGGACATCGCCGCCCACGCCGGCACCATGGTGTTCTCCGCGCTGATGAACTCCGGGCAGGCGTGTGTGTCCCAGAACCGTATCCTCGCCCCCCGGTCGCGCTACGCCGAGGTGGTCGACGCGCTGGTCGAGAACGTCAAGGCCATGCCGGTCGGTGACCCGTCCGACGAGGGCACCGCCTTCGGGCCGCTGGCCAACCACAAGCAGAAGGACAGCGTCGAGGGGTACATCCGCAAGGGTGTCGAGGAGGGCGCGACCATCGCCTACGGCGGCGGGAAGGTCGAGGGACTGCCCGCCGGCGTCGCCGAGGGTGCCTTCGTCCAGCCGACCGTGTTCACCGACGTCGACAACTCCATGACCATCGCGCAGGAGGAGATCTTCGGGCCCGTGCTCCAGGTCATCGCGTACGACACCGTCGACGAGGCCGTGCAGATCGCCAACGACTCCGAGTTCGGCCTCGCCGGCGCCGTCTACTCGGCCGACCCGGACGCCGCGCTCGCCGTGGCGCAGCGGGTGCGCACCGGCACCATGGGCATCAACTGGTACGCCTTCGACCCGAGCGCCCCGTTCGGCGGATTCAAGAATTCCGGACTCGGACGCGAGAACGGGCCCGAGGGGCTGGACGCCTACTGCGAGCTGCAGAGCGTGCTCATGCCGTTCGGGTGGGAGCCCCCCAGGTGAGTCGCTGACCGCGCACCTGACCGGCGGGCCGGGACCTCACCGGGTTTCCCGGCCCGCCACCAGAGCCGACGCGATCCCGCGCGAACTCACTCCACGCGGTAGCCGACGCCCCGCACGGTGTGGACCTTGTTCTCCCCGATCTTGCGCCGCAACGACCGGATGTAGACGTTGACGATGTTCGACCCGGGGTCGAAGTCCATACCCCACACGCTCTCGAGCAACTGCTCACGGCTGATGGTCTCGCCCTTGTTGCGCAGCAGCATCTCCAGCAGCGAGTACTCACGGTTGGTCAGTTCCTGGATGCGACCGTCGACCTCGACCCGGCGCGTGCGGATGTCCAGTCTCATCCCGGCGTGCTCGAGGATCCCCGGGTCCTCCGACGCCTCGTGCTCGCGCAGACGGAGCCGGATGCGGGCGAGCAGCTCCGGCACCCGGAACGGCTTGACCATGTAGTCGTTCGCACCGGAGTCCAGGCCCTCGACGGTGTTCGCGACGGTGTCACGGGCCGTGAGGATGATGACGGGTGCGGCGAAGCCGCGGTCGCGCGCCTCCCGGAGCAGCGCCAGGCCGTCGACGTCCGGCAGCCCGATGTCGAGCAGCATGAGGTCGATGTCGGAGATGGTCGACAGGATGGATCGCGCGCTCTCTCCGTCCACAGCCTCGAGTGCGGTGTACTCGGCGCCGCCGAGTGCCTTGACCAGTACCGAGCGGATGAGATCGTCATCCTCCACGACGAGAACGTTCGTCATGCAACCCTCCTTCTCCGACAATGGAGTATCCCACGGGGAACGCGTGTTTCGAGCGTCACATCAGTCCGTGTCGTCCCCTGAGTCGTTGCTCGCGGGGATACAGGGGATGACGATGCAGAAGGCCGCTCCCCCGCCCTTGGCGTTGAAGGCGAACGCACGGCCACCGTGTGCCCGGGCGATCGTCGCGACGATGGCCAGTCCCAGACCGGTACCGCCGCGCCCGTCGCGGAGCTGCCCGCGGGCGGTGTGGAAGCGCTCGAAGATGCTCTCCTCCTCGCCGGGCGGGACGCCGGGCCCCGTGTCCCGCACCCACCACAGCAGGCGTCGGCGGTAGTTCTCGCGTTCCGGCGGTTCGGGCAACGGACCCGCCGCCATGTCGGCGGGGACCGTCGGGTCCCCGGCGGCGATGGCGCGGCAGCCGATCTCGATGACGTCGCCCGGGCCCGTGAACCGGACGGCGTTGGAGCAGAACTGGATGAGAGCCTGGGTGATCCGATGCTGGTCCAGTAGGGCGATGTCCTCCGCGTACGGGAGCACCGTCCACTCCCGGTCCGCGATCACGTCGATCTTGGCCTCGACGTCCAACACCAGTTCCGCCACGTCCGTGGGGGCGGTCCGGAGAAAGTCCGGCCGATCGGACCGCGCGAGGGTGAGGAGGTCCTCGACGATCCGGGTCATCCGCGACAACTCGTCCTGCATGATCCGGGTCGTCTCCGCCCGGGCATCGGGGTCCTCGGGCATGAGGTCGAGGTTGCCCTGCACCACGGTGAGGGGGGTGCGCAGCTCGTGCCCGGCGTCATCGAGGAACTCCCTCTGCGTCCGGTAGGCCTCCTCCACGCGCTCGAGCATCGCGTTGACCGTGTCGGCCAGCGAGACGATCTCGTCGGGCCCGTCGACCGGGACCCGACGGGAGAGGTCCGCGGCCGAGATCGTCTCCGCGGCCTCGCGGATCCGACGGACCGGGACGATCATCCGGCCGGCCAGGAGCCAGGCCACGAGCGCGCTGAGGACGATGCCGCCGGCGCCGGTGCTCAGTAGCAGGTCGGCGACGCGGTCGGTCTCCTCCCGGGTGGGGGCGTCGCTGATCGCGACCACGATGTTGGCCGGGCCTGCGGGGCCGTCGACCTCGGCCTTCCGCCAGCGCACGGTGCCGTCGATGACCCCCGACCCCTCGTCTGACACCAGGCCGATCCGCTGGATCTGGGACCTCATGGACGGGGGGAAGAGGGTATCTTCCTCCACACTGAACCTCGAGAGAGTGAACTGCGTGCCCGACGTGGTGGCGGTCCCCACGAGGAGGAGCTCGGGCGACGGGTACTGCTGGGCCAGATAGGCACGGATGAGTTGCTCGGTCGTGGGGTCCTCCGTCTCGAACGACGGCAGCACCCCGGCATCGATGAAGGTCGTGAAGTCGGCGGCCTCCCGATTGAGTCGCAGGTCCGTCGTCCGCTCGGCCGTGAGGTAGAGCACCTGCAGGGTGAACAGGACCATCGCGGTGAACACGGCCGCCGAGGTGAGCGTGATGCCGAGTGTGATGCGCAGGCGTGCCGAGTACCACCACCGGACCGAGCGGGACCTACCGAGCCGCGGGGTCACCCCGGTGTGGGCCGGCCGTCGGTCCGCGAGGAGTCGCGGGGTGAACCCTCGCCGCGCGGGGTGGCGGCGGCGTGGGCCGGAGGC
>NZ_JAALDV010000106.1:0-1186 GCF_014145045.1 Dietzia sp. DQ12-76 | reverse complement strand
GAGAGCGTTCCGGCTCCCCGGCCGCCGGCACCGCCGGCGCAGGTCGCCCCGGCCCCGCCCGGGTTGCCGGTCTTCGACCT
This sequence comes from Dietzia sp. DQ12-76, assembly GCF_014145045.1. Classification (NCBI taxonomy): domain Bacteria; kingdom Bacillati; phylum Actinomycetota; class Actinomycetes; order Mycobacteriales; family Dietziaceae; genus Dietzia; species Dietzia sp. DQ12-76. The sequence continues at coordinate 1,106 of NZ_JAALDV010000106.1, read as the reverse complement.
GCCCTGTATCGCACCGTTCTGCGTACCGCCACCCGCCTGAATCGCCCGCCCCCACCCCGACGCCTAGACTCGGGGGCATCATGAGTGCACCCAGCGAAGAATCGATCCGCGCCGCCCTGGCCAAGGTCGACGACCCGGAGATCCGAAAGCCGCTCACCGAGCTCGGCATGGTCAAGGGCGTCAGCATCGACGAGGGTTCCGGCCGGGTCGACATAGGCATCTACCTGACGGTGGCCACGTGCCCGATGAGGGACACCATCACGGATCGGGTCCGCACCGCGGTCGCGGACGTCGCCGGCGTGGGCGAGGTCGTGGTCGAGCTCGACGTGATGGACGACGAGCAGCGCACGGAACTCCGCAAACACCTGAGGGGCGACGCGACCGAGCCCGTCATCCCGTTCGCCCAACCCGGCAATCTGACGAGGGTGTACGCGGTCGCCTCGGGCAAGGGCGGCGTGGGTAAGTCCACCGCCACCGTCAACCTCGCGACCGCGCTGGCGTCCCGTGGGCTGTCCGTGGGGGTACTCGACGCGGACATCTACGGGCACTCCATCCCCCGGATGCTCGGAACCGACGCGCGACCCACCCAGGTCGAGCAGATGATCCTGCCGCCGGTCTCACACGACGTGAAGGTCATCTCGATCGCCCAGTTCACCAAGGGCAACACCCCGGTGGTCTGGCGTGGCCCGATGTTGCACCGCGCGCTCCAGCAGTTCCTCGCCGACGTCTACTGGGGGGACCTCGACGTCCTGCTGATGGACCTGCCGCCCGGCACGGGTGACGTCGCCATCTCGATCGCGCAACTCATCCCCTCGGCGGAGATACTCGTGGTCACGACACCACAGCAGGCGGCGGCCGAGGTGGCCGAGCGTGCGGGGTCGATCGCCCTCCAGACGCGTCAGCGCATCGCGGGCGTGATCGAGAACATGTCGTGGCTCGAACTGCCCGACGGGACCCGCATGGACGTCTTCGGCACCGGCGGTGGCGCCGAGGTGGCCGCGAACCTCTCGCGATCGGTCGGGGCGCCGGTGCGGTTGCTCGGCCAGGTGCCGCTCGAGCAGGCCGTCCGCGAGCACGGCGACGAGGGCACCCCGATCGTCCTGGCG
>NZ_JAALDV010000105.1:0-1312 GCF_014145045.1 Dietzia sp. DQ12-76 | reverse complement strand
CGAAGGGCCTGACCGCCGACACCGGCCCGGGAAGCGGCCCCCTCAGATCCCGGCGCGGTGGTTCCGGGACCGCCGCGGCCCGGGGGGCCACGACCAGCAGCCCGACCACTGCCACCACTGCCGCTGCGGACACGACAGTGGACGCCCGGGCCGGGCGTGCAGGTGTCGTCGCGGTGGCCGGACTCGTGGATCCCATGGTGTGAGTACACCCGTCGGGCTCGGGTGAGGCCCGCCCGTCGGCCGTGCTGTGGAAGGTGCGGAGGACGCTCCACAGAAGGGGCGACCGGTGACGGTGTGTTGGAGTGCGGGCGCAGGCGGGTTATGATTTTCGACGCGGTCGACTGACGTCGATTGACTTCGCGTGTCCTGCGCTCTCCACGGAGGGGGCATCCGGACCCGGGGCGAGCAGCCCCGGCCATACCGGACAGCGGACCTGTAGGTGCCCCTGCTCGTCAGGGGTTCGGTCCGGTGCGGACACCAGGGCCCGAGACCACCCGGTCTCACGGGCGTAACCCGATACACAGAAAGCGAGGACGAGGGCCTCGCGGTCCGGCTGCTTCCAAGCCGGACGAGCCCTCAACCCATCATGGCAGTCATCTCCATGAAGCAGCTGCTCGACGCAGGTGCCCACTTCGGCCACCAGACCCGTCGCTGGAACCCGAAGATGCGGCGGTTCATCTTCACCGACCGCAACGGCATCTACATCATCGACCTGCAGCAGACCCTGACGTACATCGACCAGGCGTACGAGTTCGTCAAGGAGACCGTCGCCCACGGTGGCACCGTCCTGTTCGTCGGCACCAAGAAGCAGGCCCAGGAGGCCATCGCCGAGGAGGCCGCCAAGGTCGGTATGCCGTACGTCAACCAGCGGTGGCTGGGCGGCATGCTCACCAACTTCCAGACCGTGCACCAGCGCCTCATCCGCCTCAAGGAGCTCGAGGCGATGGAGCAGTCGGGCGGGTTCGAGGGCCGCACCAAGAAGGAGATTCTCATGCTCACGCGTGAGATGACCAAGCTGGCGCGCACCCTCGGCGGTATGCGCGACATGACCAAGGTGCCGTCCGTCGTGTGGATCGTCGACACCAACAAGGAGCACATCGCGGTCGGCGAGGCACGCAAGCTCAACATCCCGGTCGTCGCCCTGCTCGACACGAACTGTGATCCCGACCTGGTGGACTACCCGATCCCGGCCAACGACGACGCGATCCGTTCGGTCAGCGTCCTGACCCGGGTCATCGCCTCCGCCGTCGCCGAGGGTCTCAAGGCCCGCTCCCAGGCCGGCAAGGCCACCGGCGAGGAGGCCGAGCCGCTC
>NZ_JAALDV010000104.1:0-7275 GCF_014145045.1 Dietzia sp. DQ12-76 | reverse complement strand
CTGCGCTGAGCCGGCCGCGGCCTGATCGACCACCTGCTGGACCTCGGCCGGGAGAGCCGGCTGGGCCGTCGCGCCGGGGCTCGCGGTCCCCACCACGACGAGCCCCGCCGCCACACCGGTCACCAGCCGTGACAGTGTTCTTCTCATGCGGTGATTATGTCCGGGGTCGTCCACCTGGACAGGCGTCTGGAGTCACGTTCGGGTCTCGACCCGGGCGGTCTGAGGGCGCGGGGGCTAGCGTTCGCGTCATGAGCGCGTCACCGCTTCCCCTGCCCAGGCTCTCGGCCCCGGCTTCCCGCGCACTCAGGGATGCCGGGATCACCGACCTCCGCCAGTTGGACGGCACGCCCGAGAGAGACGTTCTCGCACTGCACGGGATCGGCCCCTCCCAGCTCGGGGTTCTGCGCGACGCGCTGACCGCCGCCGGACTCTCCTTCACCGAGCCGGTCGCCCGGCCCCGGGCGACCGGCCGGAACGACAACACGGCGATCCGTTCGGAATCGATGTCACCGCGGGGGTGGATCGAGGGGTTACCCACCGCCCGACGCGTGAAGGACGGTCTGCGCCTGCTCGACCTCTTCGGTGAGGTGACCGGCGAGGACCCCACCATGTGGGGCCCCTCGATCGTGGGCTACGGTCGGCGCCACTACGTGTACGACAGCGGACGCGAGGGCGACACCCTCCGGGTCGGTTTCAGCCCCCGGGCCTCGGCCGTCAGTCTCTACGGCCTGCTGGAGGCCCCGGGCGCGGCCGCGTTGCTCGCGACGATGGGTCCGCACAAGACCGGGAAGGGGTGCCTCTACGTCACGTCCCTGGCCCGGATCGAGGAGACCGTCCTCCGCGATCTCGTGGCCGCGGCCTGGGCGAACCCGGACTGACGCTCGCGGAACCGGGTCGAGAGTCTCGTCAGTCCCGCGGCAGCGGCTTGACCATCGGGAACAGGATCGTCTCCCTGATCCCCAGTCCGGTGAGCGCCATGAGCAGGCGGTCGATCCCCATTCCCAACCCGGTGGTAGGCGGCATCCCCTGCTCCATGGCCGCCAGGAAGTCCTCGTCGAGGACCATCGCCTCGTCGTCACCCGCCGCTGCCAACCGCGCCTGATCCTCGAAGCGCCGCCGCTGGATCACCGGGTCGACGAGCTCCGAGTACCCGGTCGCCAGCTCGAATCCACGGACGTAGAGGTCCCACTTCTCGGTGACCCCGCGGTCCGTGCGGTGGTCGCGGGTCAGGGGCGAGGTCTCCACGGGGAAGTCTCGGACGAAGACAGGACCGTCCAGCTGATCGCCGCACAGGTGCTCCCACAGCTCCTCGACGAGTTTGCCGTGCAGCCACCCCCTGCCGCTGGGGACCTCGAGCCCGACCCTGCCGGCCAGTTCGGTGAGTTCGTCGACCGTCGAGTCGACCGTGACGGCGTCCTCGTCGTCGTCACCGTTCACCAGCTCGGGGTGCGTGGCGCGCAGCGCCTCGTTGAGGGACGGGTACATGCGCATCTCGCGCCACTGCCCGCCGAGGTCGTACTCGGTGCCGTCGGCCAGGGTCACCGTGGTGGAACCGAAGACCTCGAGCGCCACCTCCTGGATGACCTCACGGATCATCGTGGCGGAGGTGTCGTAGTCCCCATAGGCCTGGTAGGTCTCGAGCATCGCGAACTCGGGGCTGTGCGAGGAGTCCACGCCCTCGTTCCGGAAGTTCCGGTTGATCTCGAAGACCCGCTCGATCCCGCCCACCACGCACCGCTTGAGGTAGAGCTCGGGGGCGATCCGCAGGTACAGGTCGAGGTCCAGGGCGTTGGAGTGGGTGACGAAGGGCCGGGCGGCGGCGCCGCCGTGCAGCGTCTGCAGCATGGGCGTCTCCACCTCGAGGAACCCCCGCCGGTCGAGGGCGGCGCGCAGTGCCCGGACGACCTTGATACGGGTGACCGCGTTGCGCCGGGCCGTGTCTCGCATGATGAGGTCGGTGTAGCGCTGACGGACCCGCGTGTCCTCGCTCAGCTCCTTGTGCGCCACCGGAAGCGGCCGGAGCGACTTGGCCGCCAGCACCCACGAGTCCGCCATGACGGACAGCTCGCCCCGCTTGGAGCGCACCACGCGGCCGGTCACCGAGACGTGATCACCCAGGTCCACGTCCTGCTTCCACGCCTCGAGCCGTTCCTCGCCCACGTTGGCGAGCGAGAGCATCGCCTGCAACTGCGGGGCGAACGGATCGGGCTCGCCCTCGGCCGCCGGGACGGACAGGTCCGCCTCGGGGCTCACACCGTCCTGGAGTCGGACGAAGCAGAGCTTGCCGGTGTTTCGGACGAACAGGACCCGGCCGGCCACCGAGACCACGACGTCGGTCTCCTCCCCCGGCTCGAGTGCGACGAAGCGCGGATCCGAGGCGATCTCGACGAGCCCGTGCGTGCGGGGGACCCCGACCGGATAGGCGTCGACGCCGGAGTCGAGGATCCGCTGCCGCTTGTCGCGACGGATACGCACCTGCTCGGGGGTGTCGTCGGCGGGCTCGGTCGAGGCGGCCCCGGGCGCGGCGGGAGTCGTGTCGGTCACGACTGTCGAGGATAGTCGCCGCTAGGCGTCGGAACCGAACCCGTCGGCACCCACGTGGTCGAGGACGTGGAGGTCCAACCTGTCCGACAGGGATTCGATGGCAGCCGCCGCCCGGATACTGTTGCCGTGCTCGTCCAGGCGCGGCGAGTACGCCGCGATGCCGTACTTGCCGGGCGCCACCGCCAACAGGCATCCCGACACCCCGCTCTTGGCGGGCAGTCCCACCTGGTACACCCAGTCACCCGCCGCGTCGTACATGCCGCAGGTGAACATCACGCTGTTGGCGTAGCGCACCGCCTTGCGCCCGAGGATCCGGTCGTCGCTACCGGGGATCACCCCGCCGTTGGCGAACATGGCCGCCATGTGGGCGAGTTCGCGGACGTCCACGCGGACCGCGCACTGGCGTCCGTATCCCGCCACCACCTCGTGGGGGTCGTCCGCGAGGGAGCCCTCCTCGGCGAGGAGGTGCGCGAGCGCCTGGTTGCGGTGCGCGCTCTTCGCCTCGATGTCGGCGATCTCCTCGTCCACCTCCACCTCTCGCCCGACGAGCCGGGAGAGCAGCGCGCGGATGTGCTCGAAGCGGGAGACCTCGTCGTCGTCGGAATCTCCCACCAGGGCGTGGGCGGCCAACGCCCCGGCGTTGACCAGCCCGTTGGGAGCCCGACCGGTGCCGGCCTCCAGGGAGATCTCGTTGAACGCCTCACCCGAGGGTTCCACCCCGATCCGCTTGGCCACCTCGTCGACGCCCTTCTGGTCCAGGGCCAGGGCGTACACGAACGGCTTCGACGCGGACTGCAGGTCGAAGCGGATGTCGTCGTCCCCCGCCGAGACGACGGTGCCCCCGAGGTCGCACACCGCGATCGCCAGGGCGTCGGGGTTCGGATGCTCGTAGTCGCCCAGGTGCGGGACCAGCTCTCCCGAGGAGTCATCGCGGACCTCGTCGAGAATGCCGTCGAGCAGGTCCGCCGAGATGTGGTCCGTCATGGACGCGACCGTACCGGCGTCGGTGCCGGCGCGCCCCCGGTCGGGCTCAGTGTGCGGAGATCGCAGACCGCTCGCGCAGCAGATGCTCCGCATCCGACAGCAGGCCGAGCTCCCCCGCGGCCCGGATCGCCTCGTGCCCCCCGTCCACCGCTCGCACCCCTCGCACGCCGCGGGAGTGCAGCTCCAGCGCGAACAGTTCGGCGTCGAGCCCGTCGTCACTGACCAGGACCACCTCGCGGCCCTCCTCCACGGCGGCGAGCGGGGACGGCGATCGGGGATCGAGGAGCTCGACGACGGGACGGGCCTCGACGGCGACCGCGCCCGCCAGCACGCCCTGTCGCTCGCGCTGGACCCGCGAGCGGATGTCCACCACGAGCGCCCCCGCCTCCACGGTGGTGCGGTAGTCCGCCACGTCCAGCGTGCGGGCGGCGGGGTCGGTGAGGGTGACGGCGAGAGAGGTCATCTGGCGCTCCTGGTGAGGCGGGTCCCGGTCGGTGCGGTCGAGGGGGTTGCTGCCGGTCGGGGACACCAGTGCTGCGCACGTGCGGACGCCACCGGACCGGCCGAGGGCATTCGACGTGCGTTCATGACCACGATAATAGACAGACCGGTCTATCTACCGCAAGGGCGAGCGCCTCCCGGCCGCCCCACCCCCCATCCGCTGGCGCGCTCCGGTTAGTTGATGCATCATATAGGTGGAGTAAAGGAGCATCATGACCACCACACCCTCGCGCCAGCCCGCCGTCTTCATCGGACACGGCGTCCCCCTCAACGCGCTGGAGGACAACCAGTGGACCCGACAGTGGGCTGCGCTCGGAGCCGCACTCCCCGAACGCCCCCGGGCCGTGCTCGCCGTCTCGGCCCACTGGTACATCGGCGCCACGGCGGTGACCACGATGGCGCACCCCCGGACGATCCACGACTTCTACGGCTTCCCCCGGGAACTCAACGAGTTCGACTACCCTGCCGCCGGCGCACCCGAACTCGCGTCCGAGGTGGCCGAGGTGGTCCGTCCCACCTGGATCGGCGAGGACCGCGACTCGTGGGGACTCGATCACGGCACGTGGTCCGTCCTGGCCCACGTCTTCCCCGACGCCGACGTGCCGGTGGCGCAGTTGTCGGTCGACGCCTCGAAACCCGCCGACTACCACTTCGACCTGGGAACCAGGCTCTCGGCGCTGCGGGACTCGGGAGTCCTGATCCTGGCCAGCGGCAACGTCGTGCACAACCTGGCCGCCGTCGACCCGTCCCTCGGCGACTCGGGCACCGACTGGGCGCACCGGTTCGACAACCACGCCCGGGCGCTGCTCACCGACCGACCCGAGGACGCGGTGTCGCTGCTCGACCACCCCGACGCCGGACTGGCCGTGCCCAGTGCCGACCACTTCCTGCCCCTGCTGTACACGGCGGGAATGGCCGCCGGGTCCGGCGAGAAACTCGACGCCTTCAGCGAGGGGTACGCCTGGGGGTCGGTCTCCATGACGAGTTACCGCTCTGCCGCCTGAACCCACCTGACCGCGTGGCCCCTGACCCGGCCGCAGCGCGGGGTCCGTGGCGGCCGACACCCGCCGTCAGGTCCCTCTCGCCCGATTCGCGAGTCGTCCCGTCAACGGCAGCAGCACGATCAACGACACCCACATGAACTGGGCCGCCGCGGCGCCGACCGTCAGCGCCACGGGGACCGACGCCAGGAACACCGCCGGGGTGGTGGTCGCCGCGAGCAGCACCAGGCTGTTCTCCCTCGCGGACGTGGGGCGGCGTTCCAGTCCGGCCGCGCGACCTCGTTGGTACACCGCGGCCTGGGCGAGGGCGACCCCGGCGATGTTCACGGCGTAGAGCGCGGTCGGCAGCGCCAGATCCGCCGTGGCCGGGTTGCTGATCGCATCGGTGGTGAACGGCACCAGGATCACCAGGCCCGTGGCCAGGAGGTTGCCGAACACCATCGGGCCGTCGAGACCGGTCAGCCCCTTGATCATCCTGACGTTGACCCGCCACAACGCACAGATCACCACGAAACTCAACGCGACCCCGAGCAACTGCTGCCCCACCCCGGATGCCGCCAGGGAACCGAGGTCCTGCCACGCCTGCGGCTCCGGCAGGTCGACGTTCACGATGAGCAGCGTCACGGCGAAGCCGTAGATGGCGTCGAAGAAGGACAGTCCGCGATCGAACTCGGAGGTGTCCCTGCGGATCACCTCGTCGTCATCGATCCTCTCCCGACCGCTCCCGCCCATGTCGGACAGCATGCCATCGGCCCGGGGCGTCGGTCAGGCGTTCTTCTCGAACACCAACCGCAGACCCTCGAGGGCGAGTTCCGGTTCCACGTCGGTGATCGTGCGCGACTCCTCGGACACCACGTCCGCCCGCAACCCGGTCAGCACCACCGCCGCGTCGGACAGGTCGGCGACGTCCGTCCGCAGGCGGTCGACCAGGGCGTCGATCTGACCGGCGAACCCGATCACGATCCCGGCCTGCAGCGCGGCCACCGTGTTCTTGCCCAGCGCACTCCGGGGCCGCACCACCTCGATCTTCCGCAACGCCGCCGCGCGCTCGGCCAGCGCGTCCACGGAGATGTCGATCCCGGGTGCGATCGCCCCGCCCAGCAACTCTCCGCGCGCGGAAACGGCGTCGACCGTGGTCGCCGTGTCCACGTCGACGACGATCACCGCGCCCTCGAACAAGGTGTGGGCGGCCAGGGCGTTGACGACCCTGTCGGATCCCACCTCCCGGGGACTGTCCACGAGGAGCGGTACGCCGGTCTTCACGCCGGGAGCCACCACGACCGCGTGGAGCCCGGGCCAGTAGTCGGCGGCCATCCGACGCAGCTCGCCGGTCACCGAGGGCACGACCGACATCGCCGAGATACCCGACAGGCGCCCGGCGCAGTCCCCGAGCAGGCCCCGGATGGTCAACGCCAGCTCGTCGGAGGTCACCGCCGGCGACGTCCGCATGCTCCAGGTGCGCTCGAGCGGCCCGCCGTCCGGGGGGAAGACGCCCAGGCGGATGTGGGTGTTGCCGACGTCGACGGTGAGTAACACGGCCCTATCCCGGCACCTAGACGGTGACGGGCTCGGGGACGCGCGGGTTCTTCAGCCCCGACCCCGCGGGGACGTCCGCCGGGTCGGTGCCCTCCGTGAGCATCCGGTTGTGGGGGTCGACGAACACGACGCGCGGCGAGTAGGCGCGCGCCTCGGCGTCCTCCATCACCGCGTAGGCGATGATGATCACCAGATCGCCGGGATGGACCAGGTGCGCGGCCGCGCCGTTGATGCTGATGACCCCGGAACCGCGCTCGCCGGTGATGGCGTAGGTGGTCAGGCGTGCGCCGTTGTCGATGTCGACGATGTCGATCTGCTGCCCCTCGAGCAGGTCCGCGGCGTCCATGAGATCCGCGTCGATGGTGCAGGAGCCCACGTAGTGCAGGTCGGCCTGGGTCACGGTCGCCCGGTGGATCTTGGAGTGGAGCATGGTGCGCTGCATCTAGAGGCCTTCCTTGAGGTCTGCGGCCAACTCGGCCTGCTGGGCGGCGACGGTCGCCTCGGCGGCGGCGAGGAATCCCGTGCCGATGGCCACGCCGACGTTGTCGATGAGGCGGGCGGATCCGATCCGGGCCGCCACCAGGAGACGCCCCGGACCCTCCTCCGGTGGCTCGCCGAGGTCGCCCGCCCGGAGTTCGAGGTAGTCGACGGAGATCTGCGGGCGCTCGGCCAGGACCGCGCGGGCGGCGTCGAGCACCGCCTGCCGACC
>NZ_JAALDV010000103.1:0-9477 GCF_014145045.1 Dietzia sp. DQ12-76 | reverse complement strand
CCGGACTGGGCGGTCCACGTGGCGCTGTGGGAGCGCGGCCCCGACGGCACCGGCGGGATCACCGCGTGCGCGATCGCCATGCCCGCGTACGGGCGGGTGATCACCGGCCGTGGTGCCACCACGTACCAGCCGATCTCCATCATCCGCGGGCCGCGCCCGGGTCCCCTGGTGCCCCCGCGGGAGGACGACCGCCTGCGCATCGCCGTCTCCGAGGCCGATCCACCGGCCTTCGCGGAGGAACTCGCCGAGTCCCTGGGAGCGTCGCTGGCCCGCCTCGGCTCGGGTGGTGGCAAGACCGCCACTGTGGTGGAGGACGAGTGCGACGCCTACATCCACACCAGTGGCCACCACCAGTGGGATTCGGCCGCCACCTACGGAGTGGTACGCCAGCGCGGACTGCACGCCAGCCGACTCGACGGGTCAGAACTGGTCTACAACGTCGAGCAGATAGATTTCCCGGACCTGCTCGTGTGCAAGGAGGACGTCGCCGACCGCATCATCGAGGGGGCCCGGCAGTACCTCTGATCCGGCTCCGGACCGACGTACCTGGCCTCGCGACCCCGCCTGGTCGTCGAGGACCCGCCTAGTCCTCGAGGCCCCGGTAGCCGGCGAACCGCTCGGCGATCTGGTCCTCGGTCACCCCGTAGTCGGCGAGTGTGTAGCGGTGTGCGGGTGCGCGGTCGCCGGACAGGCTCCTGGCGTTCTCCGCCTCGACCGCGTCCCGCACGTCGTCGTCGAGCCCCGCGCCGGCCGCGGCGTACACCCGTTCCACCACTCCCGCCGGGTCCTCGATCAGTTCCCGGTGGTTGACGTCGACGAACGTCGCCTGCGAGCCCGGGTCCGCCTCGTGCCGTGAACGGACCGCGTCGAACTCGGCCACGCCCCGCGCCCACAGGTCGAGCTGCGAGGACCCGATGTAGTCCGGGGTGAAGCGGGTCGACCAGTCCGCGGCGGTCCGGTGCGCCAGCGAGAACATCGACGCCATGGACTTCCGCGGATCACGGTGGGTCTGCACCACCACGGCGTCGGGGTACACCTCGAGGAGTGCGTCCAGCGCGAACAGGTGGCTCGGGTTCTTGAGCACCCAGCGGCGATCGGGGTCGTCCGCACCGATCAACTGAAGGTTCCGCTTGTGCCGTCGGTACGCGGGGACCCAGTCCACGCTCTGCAGCCATGTCGAGTACCCGTCGAGCCTGACGAGACACTCGTACGAGGCCGACGTCGCGGACTGGCGCAGCAACTGCCAGCACTCCTCCAGGTCGTCGGCGGAGATGTAGTGCACTCCTCCGTAGTCGGGATTCTCCGACATGAACCCGGCGTACAGGTCGCGTAGTCCCCGGTAGGTGGGGTCGTCCTCCCACTGGTCCCGCGGCGGCCTCGGCTTGGGCACCTCCGTGAGCCACAGCTCGAGCCCCTGGTTGGCGGGGTCGGCGCCGAGGAGCCGGTGCAGCGCCGTGGTCCCGGTCCGGGGCAACCCGGTGACGACGACGGGCCGCACGATCTCGATGTCCGCCTGGGCCGGGTCCGCGGTGAAGCCCGCCTGCGAGACGAGCCGCGCCACCATCGCGCCCTTGAGCACGGACCGCCAGTACTTGCTCCCGGCCGGGGTGAGCCCGGCATCGGAGTGCAGGGAGTCCAGGAGGACGCCCAGTGCCTCGCGGTGGTGGTCCTGCCCATCGCCGAAGTCCTCCAACCCGATCGCCCGGGAGGCGCTCGCGTGGAGGTCCTCGACGGTCCCGACGTGCACCCGCTCGTCGTCGGTCACGGTCGATCCGGTCATGAGAGTCCTCTCCGCGCGAACGCGTCCTGCCGCGCGGCGATGCGCTCGCGCCACTGCTCGGAGCTCACCCGCTGGTCGTCGTAGCCGGGGACCTCGCTCGCGAGCTGGTCGAACGGCACCACTGTGACCGCCGGACCGAGCTCCGGGGTGATGGGCTCGCTCACCCGCTGCCACCGGAACTGCATGATGCCCTCGCGGTGCCCCAGGGTCTCGATCCAGTTGGCCAGACCGGGGTCGCGGTCGGCCACGACGAGGTGGATCATGCCGTCCTCGGAGACGTGCGCCTGGTCCGCGGTGAGGCTCGTCTGGTGATGCACGTAGTCGAGCGAGGCGTACCACATGCTGCCCAGCTGGAACCCCTGGTACGGGACCCCCGCGACGGGAACGGAGATCACCATGGCCTCATCGGCCCCGAGCTCGAAGACCCCGGCCGAGGAGAACTGGGTGGTGAGCCCGCCGGGGGTCTGCCGGGGCTCGTTCAGTGTGTTGCGCTCCTGGTCACCGAAGAACCACTCCGGGAACGCCAACCACGTCCGCAGCCTCCCGACCAGCGCCTGCGCGAGCTTGGCGTAGAACTTCTCCTGCCCGGCGAGCGTCACCGGTTCCGGCGCGGTGCCCACCGTGTCGACCCTGCGGAGGATCGCCGACCCGGCCACCTCCCGGCTCCAGTCGGAGTACACCTCGCGGACGGCGATCATGGACGACCCCGGGTGCAGCACCACGTAGCCGGAGTCGCCCTCGTCGTCGTCATGCCGTGGTGGCCCCAGGCGGAAGCGGTACCGACCGTCGTCGTCGATCTCGAGAGCACGGTCGTCGAACGCGGCGTGCGACGCGGCGCGTTCGTCGGCCGAGTACGTCCCTGCCATGACCTGGAACGACAGGTCCGCGGTGGTGCCGCGACGACCCTCGATCACGTACTCGGCGCCGTCGGCGAGGTTGGCGTAGAAGTACAGGGTGTCCGGGTTGTCCAGGCCCATCTTGGTGTACGGACCCGTGGCCTGGAACAACTGAGGGTGTGTGCGTCCGCGGTGCTGGCCGGTCTCGATGGCCCCGCGGATGGTCCCGAGCAGATAGTCGAGCCCCTCCGCGACGTCCTCCTCGGTCCGCACGTGCGGCGCCGACCGGATGATCTCCTCCGCCTCGGCCAGCGCCCGCGCCAACGGCGCGGTCGCCCCTGCTGCCCCGTCCACTGCTGCCCCGTCCATCGCGCCGCTCACAGCCACGTGTACGAGTCGGCGGACGTGATGAAGTTCTCGAGCTCTTCCTGTTCGGGCGTCGGATCCACGATGTCCTCCTCGATACTCAGATATGCGCCGCGGTAGAACAACAGCGGCCGGACGTCCCGCTCGGTCGGTCCGAGATGGGCGACCCGGCCCAGGACGATCCAGTGGTCGCCACCGTCGAGGACCTGGTCGATCTCACAGTCCAACCAGGCCATCACGCCGTGGATCACCGGCGAGCCGAGCGGGCTCGGTGACCAGTCGATCGACGCGAACTTGTCGTCGCCGCGACGGCCGAAGGTGGAGGAGACGCCCTCCTGTTCCTCGGAGAGGATGTTGACGCAGAACCTGCCGGCCGCCTCGATCCCTTTCCACGAGCCGGACGTCTTCATCGGGCAGAACAGCACCAGGGGTGGTTCGAGGGACAGGGCGGAGAAGGACTGGCACGCGAAACCGACCGGCGCGTCCTCCGTGACCGCCGTGATGACGGTGATCCCGGTACAGAACTGGCCGAGCGCGTCGCGCAGGTCCCGGCTGGAGAAGCTCTGTCCCTCCGGGGGGTGGTCGGTGCTGCTCATGTGAAGTCGGTCCTCCCTGGACTGGGGTGGTGCGTGGGCGTCATCGCCTCCCGGGCGGTCCCGCCCGGGAGGCCAGCCTAGGCTTCTACTTGAAGCCGACGGAGAAATCGTGTCCCCACAGGCTCACCGCCGTGGACTCCCGCGCGACCCAGTCCGCATCGTCGACCTGCACGCCCTCGCAGCCGTACTCGCAGTCGAAACCACCGGGCGTCTTCATGTAGAAGCTGAGCATCTTGTCGTTGACGTGACGACCGAGCGAGGCCGACATCCTGACCTTCTTGCGCAACGCCCGGTCCAGCGCCAGCCCCACGTCGTCGGCCGACGCGACCTCGACCATGAGGTGGATGATCCCGGTCGGGTTGGGGAAGGGTGTGAACGCCAGGGAGTGGTGGCGGGGGTTGCACCCGAGGAAGCGCAGCCAGGCGGGCTCCCCGTCGGCCGGTCGACCCACGATCTCCGGCGGCAGACTCATCGAGTCGCGGAGGGAGAATCCCAGGACGTCGCGGTAGAACTCGAGCGCCGCGACCTCGTCCGGGGTGGAGAGCACGATGTGGCCGGCACCCTGGTCCCCCGTGACGAACTCGTGGCCGTAGGGCGTGGGGATGCGGCGGTGCTGTAGCGCGATGGTGTGGTAGATCTCCAGCGTGAACCCGGCGGGGTCCTGGCACGTGATCAGTCCGCGGACCTTCCGGTCCCGCTTCACCTCGTCCGAGCCCTCCTCCCAGGGGACCCCGGCGTCCTCGAGACGGCGCCTGACGTCGTCGAGTTCCGCCTCGTTCGCACACTCCCAGCCCACCGCGGCGAGCGTGTCCTCCGGCCCGGGGACGATGATCCACCGATGCGGGTTCTCGTCCATACGGAAGTAGAGCGCGTCGGGGTCGTCGCCCTTGCCCTCGACGAACCCGAGCACCTTGGTGCCGTACTCGCGCCAGGCCTCCATGTCGGTCGCGTAGATCCGCACATACCCGAAGTTGCTTATCGCCATGCCAAGTCAGTCCTCTCGATCGGCTCCGGCGGATCAGACCATGGAGTCCGCGACCTTCTCGCCGAACTCGTTCTGTCCGTACATGATGTACGCCTTGGTCGCCTCGTTGGCCGCGTGGACCCGACCGGCGTTGGCATCGCGCCAGAACCGCTGGATCGGCGAGGTGTCCTCGAGCGCGCGGGCGCCCGAGTTCTGGAACAGCAGCCCGATCGCGTCGATGGCCCGCTGGGTCGCGCGGACCTGGTCCCGGCGGGCGCGGGTGCGGATGTCCATGCCCGGGAACTCGCCGGCCTTGATCAGATCCATCTCCTCGCGGACGTTCCGCATGAGCTGCAGCCATGCGGCGTCGATGTCGCCCGCCGCCTCCGCGAGCCGCACCTTGGCGAACGGGTCGTCCTTGGCCTTGGTGCCGAACGCGGCGCGGACCCGCGCGCGCTGGTGCTCGCGGTGCACCTCGTAACACCCGAACGCCATCCCGACGATCGGCGTGGAGATGGTCGTGGGGTGGATGGTTCCCCACGGCATCCGGTAGATCGGGTTGGTGTTGACCTCGAGACCCGGGCTGGTCGTGTTGGCCATGTCCCCGAAGGACAGCACGCGGTGCGCGGGGATGAGCGCGTCCTTGATCAGGATGTCGTTGGACCCGGTGCCCTTGAGTCCGGCGACGTGCCAGACGTCGAGGATCTCGTACTGCGACTTCTCGACCAGGAAGGTGCAGAAGTCGATCATCTTGCCGTCTGCGTCCAGCACCGGACCGCCGACGAACACCCAGTCGGCGTGGTCACAGCCCGAGGACCAGGACCACTTGCCGTTGAGGAGATACCCGTCGTCGTTCTTCGTGGCCGCACCCATCGGGGCGTAGGACGACGAGATACGGACTGTGGTGTCCGACCCCCACACGTCCTCCTGCGCCTGCTGGGGAAACAGGGCCAGGTGCCAGTTGTGGATCCCCAGGATGCTGGCGCACCACCCGGTG
The DNA here is from genome assembly GCF_014145045.1 of Dietzia sp. DQ12-76. Classification (NCBI taxonomy): domain Bacteria; kingdom Bacillati; phylum Actinomycetota; class Actinomycetes; order Mycobacteriales; family Dietziaceae; genus Dietzia; species Dietzia sp. DQ12-76. The sequence continues at coordinate 3,938 of NZ_JAALDV010000103.1, read as the reverse complement.
GACGGGCACGCGGAGGCTATGGTCATGGCCGCCGTGTAGAAGGCCTCCATGTCCGCCTCGTACCCGCCCCACTGGGCGGGCTGGCAGAGCTTGAAGAAACCGGCCTCGTCGAGCTCCGCGATGTTCTGCGGATGGACCCGGCGTAGGTCCTCGGTCTCCTGCGCACGCTCGGCGAAACCGGGCAGCAGCGCTTTGATCCGGTCGATGACCTCGTGGTTGGCGTGCTCGCTCATGTGATCCCTCTCTGGCTTTTGTAGGCCGCTTGACCCTAGACTAGAACACGTTACAGTTTTGCACCAGACTGAATACCCCCGAGTGCAGGCTATGGCACCCCGTGCCAGCGCCGACGGGGATTGGTTGTGACCGGCAACCCGATTCTATAACCTGTTCTCATCCGGCTCATGCCCTCAGGAGGATCATCATGACCGCAACTGGCTCGGCCCCCGGAGCCGTCCGAGAGATCGACACGGGTGAGGCGCGGGAACGCTACGCGCGCGGCTGGCACTGCATCGGCACCGTCAAGGAGTTCAGCGACGGCAAACCGCACTCCATCCAGGCGTTCGGCACCAAGCTCGTCGTGTGGGCGGACGACCAGGGCGAGGTCAAGGTCCTCGACGCCTACTGTCGCCACCTCGGAGGCGACCTCTCCGACGGCGAGATCAAGGACGGCAACATCGCCTGCCCGTTCCACGACTGGCGGTGGGGTGGCGACGGCAAGTGCAAGGGCATCCCCTACGCCAAGCGGGTCCCCCTGCGCGCCAGGACCCGCGCGTGGACCACGAACATCCAATCCGGTCAGGTCTTCGTCTGGCACGACCACGAGGGCAACCCGCCCCGCGACGAGGACGCGATCCCGGTAGTCACCGAGTACGGCACCGACGAGTGGACCGACTGGGAGTGGAACCGCCTCGTGATCGAGGGGTCGAACTGCATGGAGATCGTCGACAACGTCGTCGACATGGCGCACTTCTACTACATCCACTTCGCGTTCCCGACGTACTTCAAGAACGTCTTCGAGGGCCAGACCGCCACCCAGTACCTCAACACCAAGGGCCGGCCGGACCACGACCCGACCGGCGGCAAGTACGGGGACACCCTTCTGGAGTCCGAGGCGTCCTACTTCGGCCCCGCGTACATGATCAACCCCCTCAAGCAGAAGTACGGCGACTTCGAGACCGAAGCCATCCTCATCAACTGCCACTACCCGATCGACCAGAACTCGTTCGTGTTGATGTACGGACTCTCGGTGAAGAAGCCCGCGGGCTTCGACGACGCGACTTCCGCCAAGATGGCCGCGAAGATCGCCACGTTCTTCGGCGAGGGGTTCCTCCAGGACGTCAGGATCTGGCAGCGCAAGTCCCAGATCGCGAACCCGCTGCTGTGCGAGGAGGACGGACCCGTCTACCAGCTCCGCCGCTGGTACGAGCAGTTCTACGTGGACCGGGACAAGGTAGAGCCCGAGATGCAGGAGCGTTTCGAGTTCGAGGTCGACACCACCGCCGCCAACACGTACTGGGAGAGCGAGGTCGCCGAGAACCTCCGCAAGCAGGAGGCGGGCGAGGCCGAGACCTCGGACGAGCAGACCCAGTACACCGGGATGGCCGAGGTCGCCGGGGAAGCGAACGCCTCCCGAGCGGAGACCTGATGTTCAAGCAGCACGACGCCCGGCGCGCCCCCACCTGGGATCGGTCCGACCCGGCGCGCGCCGCGCGTCTGCACGGTGACACGGACCTCGACCGCGAGACCTACACCCGGGCGGGCTTCCAGCCCGTGGAGTGCCGCACGTGCGGGACCTGCGCGTCCGTTCGCAAGAACAGCGAGAAGCACACCTCGATCCAGTGGACCGCGAACAGTGACCGCGCGTGCCCCGTGCTCTCCGAGTGGCGGGCGGGCGGGGAGCGGCCCCAGGGCGAGGACACGTGCCCCCGGATGCTCGCGAGCATCCGGTACGCCTACGCGGAGGGTCTGATCACGCTCGCCGACGGCGTCGATCCCGCTGACACCGATCACATGGTCAACCCTCTGTTCGTCCCGGAGTAGGACGTCCCGGAGTGACCTCCCGAACCGCCGCACGCAAGCGATAGGCTCCCAACCCATGACCGCCACCCCACAACTCGGCTCCTTCGTGCGCGAACTCTCGATCGCCGAGGTGATCGAGGAGACGGCCGACGCCAAGTCGATCGTCTTCGAGATCCCGGCCGGCGCGGAGGACGATTTCCGATACACCCCCGGCCAGTTCCTCACCCTGCGGATCCCCAGCGACCGGACCGGGTCCGTGGCGCGGTGCTACTCCCTCTCCAGTTCCCCCACCGAGGACTCCCGTCTCAAGGTGACCGTCAAACGCACCGTGGACGGCTATGGATCCAACTGGCTGTGTGACAACGCCGAGGTCGGCATGTCCATGCACGTCCTGGCACCGTCGGGCATCTTCACGCCCAAGAATCTCGACCAGGACTTCATCCTCCTGGCCGCCGGCTCCGGAATCACCCCGGTGATGTCGATCCTCAAGTCGGCGCTCTCCCAGGGCACCGGGCACATCGTCATGGTCTACGCCAACCGCGACGAGAAATCCGTGATCTTCAAGGACGAACTGCAGACCCTGCAGCGGGAGAACCCCGACCGGCTCACCGTCCTGCACTGGCTCGAATCGGTGTCGGGCATCCCCTCCCCCGAGATGATCGGGAATCTGCTCCACCCGGTGGCCACCAAGCGCCAGTCGTACATCTGCGGCCCGGCACCGTTCATGGAGACCGTCAAGGACGGCCTCCGCCGCGCGGGTGCCGACATGCACCTCATCCACACCGAGGCCTTCTCCTCGATCGAGGGCGACCCGTTCGCCGAGATCGTGATCGACGACTCGCCCTCGGATGACGGCGCCGGGCCGGCCATGGCGATCGTCGAACTCGACGACGAGACCCACGAGGTCTCCTGGCCCCGCAACACCCCGCTGCTCGACGTCCTGCTGTCGAAGGGGATCAAGGCTCCGTTCTCCTGCCGCAAGGGTGAGTGCTCCGCCTGTGCCTGCGTCCTGAAGTCCGGCGAGGTCGAGATGATCCACAACGGCATCCTCGACCCGGAGGAGGTCGAGGAAGGGTACGTGCTGAGCTGCCAGCTCCTGCCCAAGACCGATCGCGTCGAGGTCTCGTACTCCGAGTGACACACTCCAGGATGTGAACCACCCCCTCGTCACCTTCACCTCCCGCTACGGCTCCACTCGTCGGTACGCGGACGCACTCGCCGAGAAGCTCGGCACTCGCGCCGTGGAACTCGACTCGCCGGGGCACGCAGCCGCCGCCGACCCGTTGATCGTCCTGGCTCCCCAGTACGTCGCGACCATCCTCGGGCGGCGGCGCATCATCCGGGCTATCCGATCGGCTCCGGGCCCCACTGCGCTCGTCGTCGTCGCCCTCTCCCCCGCCGACGACCCCGGGCGCGGCACCCTCGCGCAGAAGCTCGTCACGGCCACCGGCCGCGCGGTCACGGTCTTCCAGTTGCGCGGAGACCTGGACCCGGACCGGCTGCGGTGGTCGGACCGGGTGCTCATGGCCGCGCTGCGCAGAGAATTGCGCAAGACCCCGGACGAACCGATGGCCCGGCTGCTGCTGCCACGGGAGCGAGTGGAGCTGGTCGACGAGTCCACGCTGGGGCCCGTGATCACGTGGGCGACGCGGCCGCCGTCGAACCCGGACTGACCGCCGGTCAGCCCCGCATCGCTCCGACCCCCACGATCACAGGGCCACCACCATGCCGAGACCGACGGCCAGGGCGACAGGGACCAGCAGTCCACCCAGGGCCGCGGCGAACCTGCCGCCTCCCAGACCGCCGGCCAGAACGAGCTTCACGCCGAGGTTCGTCAGGAGCCCTACACCGACGGCCAGTGCGGCCGCGCTCACCGACACGGCGCCGGCCGACGCGGCCGACGCAGCCGCGATCGCGGC
>NZ_JAALDV010000102.1:0-9157 GCF_014145045.1 Dietzia sp. DQ12-76 | reverse complement strand
GGCCGCCCAGATCGAGGGCGGGGCCGACGCCGACGGGCGTGGCCCGAGCATCTGGGACACCTTCGCCGCCGAACCCGGCCGCATCCGCGGCGGCGACACCCCGGCCGTGGCGTGCGACCACTACCACCGCCACGCCGAGGACGTCCGCGACCTGGCCGACCTCGGGGTCGACGACTACCGGTTCTCGATCTCCTGGTCCCGGGTCCTGCCCACCGGACGCGGGCGGGTCAACGGACCCGGCCTGGACTTCTACTCGCGGCTCGTCGACGATCTCCTGGCGGCCGGCATCCGCCCCGTGCCCACCCTCTACCACTGGGACCTGCCGCAGACCCTGCAGGACGAGGGCGGGTGGTTGCGCCGGGACACCTCCCGGGAACTAGCCGACTACGCCGCGGTGGTGGTCGACGCCCTCGGCGACCGCGTCACCCGCTGGCACACGCTCAACGAGATGAACGTCCACACCCTGTACGGTCACGGGCTCACCGATCACGCGCCGGCCCTCGGAATGGGGCTGGACTGCCTGCCCGTGGCGCACAATCTGCTCCGCGCCCACGGCCTGGCGGTCGAGGCCATCCGGGCCTCCGGGACCCGGCACGAGGTGGGGGTGGTCCAACAGCACTTCCCGGTCCTCGCCGCGACCGACTCCGCCGAGGACCTCGAGGCCGCCGAGATGTTCCGCATCCTCACCAACTGGCTGTTCTCCGATCCCGTCCTGCGCGGTGAGTACCCGCAGGACTGGGTGGCCGAGCTCGTCATGAGCTCCGCGGGACTGACCCCCGACCAGCTCGAGCAGGACCTCGTCGTCATCGCCGGCCCCCTCGACCACTACGGGGTCAACTACTACGAACCCACGGTGATCGAGGCCCCGCGCCCCGACACCGACTACTCCGGGGTGCTCGAGGTGGACTTCCCGCAGGACATGCCGTTCCGCCCGGTACGTATCGAGGGCGTCGAGCGGACCGATTTCGACTGGCCTGTCGTGCCGTCGGGCCTCACGGACATCCTCGTGGCGCTCCACGAGCGCTACCCGGGGCTGCCGCCGGTGACGGTGACCGAGAACGGGGCCTCGTTCCACGAGGGCCCCGGAGCGGACGGAGCGGTCCACGACGACCGGCGGATCGAGTATCTCCGCGCACACCTCGCGGCCGTGGCGGACGCCGTCGAGGCGGGCGTGAACGTGGACGGGTACTACGTGTGGTCGGCGATGGACAACTTCGAGTGGGCCGCCGGCTACGCCGAGCGCTTCGGCCTGGTCCACGTGGACCACGGCACCCTCACGCGGACCCGCAAGGACTCCTGGTACTGGTACCGCGACCTGATCGCCGCGCAGCGGGAGCGAGTAGCGGGTGGTGGTCCGACACGACCCTCGGGAGAGGATCCGGCGGTCTAGGCTGGGCGGATGACCACAGTCTCGACCGCCGGTCGCCGTCGTTCCCTGGGCCTGATCGGCGTGTGCACGGCCCTCGCGCTGCTCGGGTCGGCGTGTGGGACGCCGTTGGCGACACCCGATCCGGACGCGAGTCCGGCCGCGTACTCGGCGCTCGAGGTCGGCGAGGACCGGATCGACTACGCGGTCGGCAAGGTCACCGACATCGTCGAGGAGGAACTGGAGGCCTCAGGGATCCCGGGCGCGGCCGTCGCGGTGGTGCACGGCGGCGAGGTGGTCCTCGCGGAGGGCTTCGGCGTCCGTGACACCAGCACCGGCGCCGAGGTGGACGCGGGGACAGTCTTCCCACTGGCCTCGATCTCCAAGTCGGTCAGCGCGACAGTGGTGGCCGCGGAGAGCGGGAACGGCGAGGTCGACTGGTCCACCCCGGTGAGCGAGTACCTACCGTGGTTCGAACTCTCCGATGCCCAGCTGTCCCCGCTCGTCACCGTGGGCGACGTCTTCGCGCACCGCTCGGGCCTGCCCGAGCACGCGGGGGACGATCTCGAGGACCTGGGGTATGACCGGCCCGCGGTCCTGCACGGTCTGCGGCACCTTCCGCTCACGCCGTTCCGGGCCTCGTACGCGTACACGAACTTCGGGCTGACGGCCGGTGCGGAAGCCGTGGCGGTCGCCGCGGGGACGCCCTGGGACGAGTTGAGCCGCGAGCGAATCTTCGAGCCCCTCGGGATGAGCGAGACCTCCTACTCGCACGTCGAGCTGCTCGAGCGGGACAACCGGGCCGTCGGCCACGTCAGGAACGACACGGGCGCGGGAACCGGCGACTGGGTGCCCGCCGATCCCCAACGCGATCCCGACGCGCAGGCCCCGGCGGGGGGACTGAGTTCGTCGGTGACCGACATGGCCGCGTGGATGGCCATGGTGCTGCACGACGGCAAAGGACCCGACGGCACCCAGGTGGTCCCCGCCGAGGCGCTGCGCGAGGCCCTCACCCCACAGATCGTGTCCGCGCCCCCACAGGCCGCAGCCGACCGCCCCGGCTCCTACGGGTACGGCTTCAACATCGGCACCAGCTCGTCAGGGCGGGTCCAGTGGAGCCATTCCGGGGCCTTCGCGCTCGGCGCGGGCACCGCGATGCTCATGCTGCCCTCGCTGGACCTCGGGATCATCACCGTGACCAACGCCTCGCCCACCGGGGTGGCGGAGACGATCAACGCCCGGTTTGCCGACTACGCCCAGTACGGCGACCCCACGCTGGACTGGCGCGAACTGTTCGGACAGGCGTTCGCCCCAGTGCTCGATCCCGTGGGAGACCTGGTGGACGCGCGGCGACCCGCCGCCCCGGCGCCGGCACCGGACCCGGCCGAGCTCGTCGGCACTTACGACAACGACTACTTCGGGACTCTGGAGGTCCGCGAATCGGAGGACGGGCTGGAGATGATCGTGGGCCGGGTGGCCGTCGCGTGGCCGCTCGAGCCCTGGGACGGCGAGACGTTCGCCGTCCAGCCACGGAGCGAGAACTGGCCGCCGGGGTCGCGGGGCTCGGTGACGTTCGACGACGACGAGGTCACGGTCGAGCTCCTGGACGGCAACGGACTCGGGACCTTCACCCGGGCTCCTGCCGGAGTGGACCCCGCCGAGGGCGATCCCGGCGACTGACGCGCCGTCTGTCGCGTCTGGCGTCGGCGTCGGGGGTGGTCAGGAACGTCGAGAGCCACCTCATCCGCGGATCGGCGTCCACCAGGAAGGCCTTGACCACGAGCGTCAACGGCACCGCCAGGATCGCGCCCAACGCGCCGGCCACCGAGGTCCAGAACACCAGCGAGAGGAACGTCACGGTGGGGGTGAGTCCCACGGCGTCGCCGGTGAACTTGGGCTGGATGAAGCTCTGGATCACCAGGTTGACCACGCAGTAGATCACCACCACCCAGATGGCGTCGACCGGTCCCCCGGTCAGCAGTGCGAACAGCGCGGGCGGCACGAGGCCCAGCACGAAGCCGATGTTGGGGATGTAGTTGGTGACGAAGGCCAGCACGCCCCACACCACCGCGAGCGGCACGCCGATGATCATCAGAGCCACCGTGTCGATGATCGCGACGAGGAGACCGAAGATCGTCGAGACGATCCAGTACGACTTCACGCCGTCGGTGAAGGAGCTGAGCGCGTCGGCCAGCCGGGGCCGCTGACGGACGATCACGGCTCGACGGCGGGTGACGCCCGGGACGTCGAACACCAGGAAGGTCAGCGCGATCACCAGGACGGTGAGCTGGCCCCCCGCCGAGGACACCTGCCCCGCCACGTTCTGGACCGTCCCGATGATCGTGCCGGGGTCCACGCCCGCCAGGCTCGACGAGACCTGATCCTGGCTGACCCCGAACCGGCCGAGGAACTCGATGGTCTGACCGTAGAGCTCGACGAACCTGCCCTGATACTGCGGGATCTCCTCGGCGGCGATCCACAGTGCCCACACGAGCATCCCCACCAGCGCGGCCAGCAGCAGGTAGAGCACGAGCAGGACGATGATCATCCCACCCCACCGCGGCAGGCCGGCCCGCTCCAGGCGCCGCTGCAGCGGCTGGGCGGCGATCACCAGGTTGAGGGCGAGGAAGGCCGGCATGACCATGGCCGCGTGCTGGGAGATCCCCCAGACCACCGCGAACGCCGCGGCCAGCGACACCACCGTGACGCCGGCGATTCCCCACCCCCTGGGCTCCTCGTGCGGGGCGGGCACCTCGGTTTCGCGCACGCCGGGTTCGCGAACGCCATCGCCGGTGGTCGTCATGGCCCCTCCTCGACCCGCGCCCAGCGCGCAGGACGCGGATCAGAGTAGCCCCTGTCAGCCCCCGTTCAGCGCCGAACGGATGGCGTCGACGTCGACGTCGTCGAGGTCGGCCGGATCCCACGTGGGATCGCGGTCCTTGTCGATCACCACGGCCCGCACTCCCTCGACGAAGTCCGGACGGGCGGTGATCCATCCGCCCAGCGCCAGCTCGTTGTCGAGGCATTCGCGGAGATCGCCCGCGGCGGCCCCGGCGCGGAGCAGCTCGATGGTGGCGATGACGGAGGTCGGGCAGTGGGACCGCAGCATCCCGAGGGTCGCGGTGGCCCACTCGTCCTGGGGGCCGGACTCCAGGGCGTCGACCATCTCCTGCGCGGTGCCGCGGCCGAAGACGTCCTCGATCCGGTCGATGTGCTGCTCGACCGCGGACTCCCCCGCCGCCGCGCGCTCGAGGCCGTGTCGCTCGAGGCCGTGTCGCTCGAGGGCGGCGTCGAGGCCGTCGGATCCGATGGCGGTGACGAAGGTGTCCCGGTCGGCGTCGTCGATCAGATGGGTGGCCAGACCCGTGTAGAGGGCGTCCGCGGAGTTCATCCGGACCCCGGTGGTGCCGAGGTAGATCCCCACCGCCAGGCCGCGGGTCCCGCCGCCGCACAGTCGGGGCAGGAAGTGGCTGGCGCCGACGTCGGGGATGAACCCGATCGCCGTCTCGGGCATCGCCATCATGACCGTGGTGGTGACCACCCGGTGCGAACCGTTGATGGAGATCCCGAGGCCGCCGCCCATCGCGACGCCGTGGATCACCGCGACCGTGGGCACCCGGTGGGTGTGGTACGCGAGGTCCATCGCGTACTCCTCGGAGAAGAACTCCCGGTTGGTCTGGTGCTCCCCGGCGGCCGCGGCGTCGCGCAGGGCGCGGATGTCGCCGCCCGCGCAGAACGCCTTCTCCGAGGTACTCGTGGTGACGACGGCCTCCACGCCCGAGTCCTGCGAGGCGGCGTCCAGTGCGGAGTGCAGGGCCCGGCACATGGGTAGGTCGAGGGAGTTCAGGGCCTTGGGGCGGTCCAGGACGATGTGCTGCATCCGGCCTTCTCGCCGGGTGGTGACGAATTCGCTCATGCCCCCAGTGTGTCAGGCCGGTCACCCGCCGTCGCCGAGATACTAGGAATTCCTACCTAGATCGCCCCCGCCTCACCTCAGAGCAATTCCGACGCGACATCCGGGACGTACTTGAACTCCTCGCGTGGCGGCCGCTCGTAGTTGGCCCCCTCGGGTCGCTCCGGGATCTCGAAGGTCGGCGGCTCCAGCTTCTCCCACGGGACGGTGGAGAGCAGGTGGGAGATCACGTTGATCCGCGACCTCTTCTTGTCCTCGGACTCCACCGTGTACCAGGGCGCCTCCGGGATGTCGGTGTGGATGAACATCTCGTCCTTGGCGCGGCTGTAGGCCTCCCACCGGTTGATCGACTCCAGGTCCATCGGCGAGAGCTTCCACCGGCGCATGGGATCGTCGTGCCGGGAGCGGAACCGGCGCTCCTGCTCCTCGTCCGACACGGAGAACCAGTACTTGCGCAGCATGATCCCGTCCTCCACGAGCAGGCGCTCGAAGATCGGCGCCTGGTGCAGGAAGCGGCGGTACTCGTCGGTCGTACAGAACCCCATCACTCGCTCCACGCCGGCCCGGTTGTACCAGGAGCGGTCGAAGATCACGATCTCACCGGCTGCCGGCAGATGCTCGACGTAGCGCTGGAAGTACCACTGCGTCTTGTGCACCTCGGTCGGCGCGGGCAGTGCGACCACGCGGGCGTACCGGGGGTTGAGGTACTGGGTGATCCGCTTGATCGCCGACCCCTTTCCTGCGGCGTCGCGACCCTCGAACACCACCACGAGCCGGTTCCCCGTCTCCTTGAGCCAGGCCTGCATCTCCACGAGCTCGGCCTGCAACCGCTCCAGTTCGGCCTCGTAGGCCTTCTTGGGCAGCTTCTCGAGCCCGCTGGGCAGCAGGTCCTTCGTGCCCGCCTTCGTGCCCGCCGCGTCCGAGGAGGCCTTGGGGCGCGCCTTCTTGGCGCCCTTCTTGCCCTGCTTGTCGCCACTCATCCCACCGATACTACGGCCGCGCAGGCGGCTCCGGGCCCGGAGGAACGTCTTGACAGTAGTCCAGACGACTGTCTAGCTTCGGGCGAGGGTGACGCTCGTCACCGCACCGACACGATCCTGACGGTTAGGCGACATGACGACTCTCACCCGCCGGGGGTTCCTCGGCTCACTCGCCGCCGCCGGGGTCGCGGCACTCGCGTCCGACCCCCTCGCCGCCGGCCAGGGGACCGACCCCGCGAGCCCCGCACCCGCAGGCCCCGGACGAATCCCCCACGAGGTGCAGGACCACCGGGTCCTCGTGGTGGGCAGCGGGTTCGGCGGCGGCGTCGCGGCGCTCCGGCTCGCCCAGGCGGGCGTCCCCGTCGTCGTCATGGAACGAGGACGCCGCTGGCCCACCGGCCCCAACTCGACCACCTACCCCAGCGTCAGCGCACCCGACGAGCGCATCCTGTGGTTCCGCTCCGCACCCGAGGTCTTCGGCCGACCCGTGGACCTGCCGCGCTACACCGGGCTGCTCGACGCCTCCGTGGGCGAGAACATGACCTCCGTGTGCGCCACCGGCGTCGGAGGCGGGTCCCTCATCTACCAGGGCATGTCACTCCAGCCCAGCGAGGAGTTGTTCCAGACCTGGTTCCCGGGCGCGATCGACTGGCGCGAGATGGAGCAGGAGTACTTTCCCCGCGTCTCCCGGATGCTCCGCCTGGCCGAGGCCCCGGACGAACTCGTCAACTCCCCCCAGTACACGGCCCCCCGCGTTTTCGCCCAGAGGGTGCGGGCCGCCGGTCTGCCACTGCGCAAGATCCCCATGCCCATCGACTGGGACTACGCACTGGCCGAGCTGCGCGGCGAGATGCGGCCCTCCTACACCGACAGCTCGGGCGCGCTCGGCGTCAACAACGGCGGCAAACACACCGTCGACGTGACCTACCTCGCCGATGCCGAGGCCACGGGACTCGTCGAGGTCCGACCGCTCCACGACGTCCGTGCCATGCGGCGGCTGCCCGACGGACGCTGGGAGCTCGACGTCGAGGTCCTCGACACCGCCGGACGCCTCCTCAAGACGCTGGCGATGCGCGCACCCGCGGTCATGTTGGGTGCCGGATCGGTGGGCACCTCCACGCTGCTCACCCGAGCCTCCGCCACCGGCACCATCACGGACCTCCCCGACGCCGTCGGCAGCGGCTGGGGCACCAACGCCGACCGGATCTACACCTGGACCGACCCCACCGCAGGATTCGGCGCCGTCCAGGGCGGGCCTGTGGTCTACGGGAGCCTCAACTGGTCGGACCCCACCACCGCCCACACCCTCATCCAGGCGTCGATCCCCGCATTCGGTGCGGATCTGCACACCACGATGATGGTCGGGTACGGCGTGAGCGCCGACCGTGGCCGGATCGTCTACGACGCAGCGCAGGACCGCGGCGTCATCCGATGGCCCGCCGCCGGTGACGCGGGGATCCTGCGCGGTCACATCGAACCCACCGCGCGCGCCATCGTCGGCCCGACCGGCCACCTCACCGACACCAACGACATCGTCAACTCCACCTGGCACCCGCTCGGCGGCGCGGCCATGGAGCAGGTCTGCGACCTCGACGGGCGGGTCCTGGGCCAGCGGGGCCTGTACGTCGTCGACGGGGCCCTCATCCCGGGCACCACCGCCGCCTGCAACCCGTCACTGACCATCGCGGCGATCGCCGAGCGAGCCCTCGACCGGATCGTCCGCCACGATGTGGGCGCGATCATCTGAGGCGGGAGCGGGCGAGGCCGTCCGAGCCGGGAGCGGGCGAGGCCGTCCGGACGGATGTGCACACCGTCATCAGCGTCGAATGCCCGGGACCGGTGGCGGCGACCGGGATAATGGGTGGTGTGAGGTCTCGCGAGAACATCCTCGACGCCACCCGCCGCGTCATCGGCGAGGTGGGCTTCGAGGGCGTCAACATCGCGGTGGTGGCCAAGCGAGCCGGGGTGAGTCGTCAGACCGTGTACTCGATCTTCGGTACCCGTGAGGAACTCGTCAGCGAGGCGATAACCCATCAACTCAGCGCACTCCTCGGTACCTACGAGTCGCTCATCGACTCGGCGGACTCGCTGCTCGAACTCCTGGTGGAGATGGTGGTCGTGTCCCGGCAGAGGATCCTCGGCGACCCCCTCCTCCGCGCGCTGACGCTCTCCGGCGAGGGCAATCCGATCCACCATCCCGGAGCCATCGACAGATCCCTCGGCTACACTGCTCAACTGTTGAGACCGGCGGTCGAGCGCTTCCCCGAGTACGCCGACCGCATCGACTTCCTCGCCGACGTCGGAGTCCACATCGGCTGGTCGGTGATCGTGCTCGACCCCCCCGACTCCCGCTCCGACGCCGAACTGCGGTCCTTCCTCACCGCCTGGCTGGCGCCGCTGTTCACATCGGCGTCGTGAGCACCCGGCTGGTCCTGTGGGATCTCGACCTCACGTTGCTCGACCCCGCCGGGTTCGGTTCCCGGATGATCGGGCCCGCTCTCGCAGAGATGGTGGGCGGGGAACCGATCATGGACACCTCCTTCGCCGGGCGGACGGACCGCGCGATCTGTACCGACCTGCTCGCGAGAAACGGGATCGAGCCGCACGAAGGACACGTCACCCGCCTCCTCCGCGCGGTCGCCGAGAGGTGCGAGACCCACGGTCATGATCTGCTCGACTCCGGCGGCGGGCCTCTGCCGGGCGCACACGAGGCGGCGGGGGCCCTCGCCTCCGTGGCCGGGGTGCACCAGGGGATCGTCACCGGCAACATGCGGCGGACGGCGCTGCTCAAGCTCCGGTTGTGCGGTTTCGACGGCCTGCCGGATCCTCGGCTGGGCGCGTTCGGTGATCACCACGCCGACCGCGCCGACCTCGTGCGCGGGGCGATCGCCACGGCCC
>NZ_JAALDV010000101.1:0-8712 GCF_014145045.1 Dietzia sp. DQ12-76 | reverse complement strand
CGCCAAGGAGGAGGCCGAGGCGCTGCTCACCGCGACCGGTGACGACGCACCGAGCAACGCGCTGGTGCGTGCCACCCTGCTGGGCGTCGACCTGCCGGGCCAGGAGCACCTGCTCACCGGGCTGTGCGAGCGCTACCTGGACGATGTGACCGGGCTGTGGAAGGCGCGATCCGGCGACCTGGCCAAGACCGTCGCCGCCGGGCTGTTCCCCGCGTGGTCGGTGGACGCCGAGACCGTGGCCCGCTTCGACGCCGTGATCGCGGACGCCTCATACCCGGCCGGCCTGCGCAGGATCCTCGCCGAGCAGAACGCGGACCTCACCCGCGCTATGAAGGCCCGCGCCGTGGATGCGGCGGCCGCCGGCTGAGCCGGACTCATCGAGAACGCGCCGGGTACCTGAGGGTTGACTCGAACGGACCCGTGAGTGAGGTACCCGCCGCGGAGAGGGCCGACCCCGGCGACCCCCTCCACGTCGCCGCACCCTTCTCCGGTGTGGTCACCATCACCGTCGGAGTCGGCGACGAGATCGAACCCGGCGGCACCGTCGCCACCATCGAAGCCATGAAGATGGAGGCCGCGATCACGAGCCCCGGAGGCGGGACCGTCGACCGCATCGCCATCAACACGGTCGGGCAGGTCGAAGCCGGCGATCTGATAGTCGCGCTGACCTGACCGCACCGCCCGGTGCGGAACCGCAGCATTCCGGGTGTGTCCCCGGACATCACTTGACCTTTGCCACACCTTTGGATGATGATTTCGTCAGCACTGACGGAATCAACTCGCGCGGCGAACCCCGGTGCGACTCGTGAGACCAGGACGGGCCGATGACGCTTCCACAACCTCTCCTCCGGACCGCCACCCACCGTGGGGCGCCGGTGGTCGACGTCGATCTGTACGGCGACGAGGTGATCGACAGACCGCACGAGGTGTACAGCAGAATCCGGGACGCGGGCCCCGTCGTCTGGCTCCCGCGTCGTCGGATGTTCGCGATCGGCCGGTTCGACGACGTTCGGCTGGCCCTACGCGACGATGCGACCTTCCGCAGTGGCAGAGGCGTGGCCGCCAATCCGGTCGCTAATACTCTCGGGCACTACACCACGCTCGCGAGTGACGACGACACGCACATGACCCGTCGGATGATCCTCATGCAGTCTCTGACCTCGCGTGCGATACGTCCGTCGCTGCCCACAATGGAGCAGGAGGCCGCGGACACCGTCGACCGGCTGTTGGCACAGGATCACTTCGACGGCATCGCCGACTTCGCGACCCGCCTGCCGGTCCAGGCGGTCGCCGAACTGGTCGGGGTGAAGGTGACCCCGGAGCAGATGCTCAACTGGGGCCAGTCGACGTTCGACGGTCTCGGTTCAGCGAACCGGCGTGCGCGTGGTTCACTCCGCGGATCGCTCGGCCTGTTCCTCTACACATTGGCTGTCGGCCGCCGGAACGTGACACCCGGCGGGTGGGCGTCGACGGTCCTCGATGCCGCTGACCGGGGAGAGATCGGCCGAGTCGAGGCCAAGAACATGATCATCGACTTCGTCGCACCGAGTCTGGACACCACGATCCTGTCGACCGGCCAACTCCTCTGGAGCCTGGGGACGACTCCCGGGCTGTGGGAACGGCTGCGGCGAGACCCGGACCTGATCCCGACAGCGGTGGTGGAAGCAGTGCGGATAGCCTCGCCGGTCCGGTCGTTCACCCGATCCGTCGCCGCGCATACCGAGTTCGGCGGGGTCCAGCTGCGCCCGAGGGACCGTGTCGCGGTGGTGTTCGCCTCCGCCAACAGCGACGAGCGGCACTTCCACAACCCCGAGGAGTTCTCGCTGGAGTGGCGTGGGAGCAATGTCGGATGGGGGCACGGCGTGCACACCTGCGTCGGCATGCAACTGGCGAAGCTGGAGATGCAGACCTTGCTGCGGGCAATGGTCCCGCGCGTCTCGTCCATCGAGGTCAGCGAACCCGAACTGCTGCGCAACAACTGCCTTCAGGGCTTCGAGTCCTTCCGGGCCTCGTTCCGCTGAGTGAACGCCGTCCGCCTCAAGCGGGCGGTACATGACCATCCAAGGAGGACCCCGGTGGCCCATGTCATCACGCGGCCGTGCTGCAACGACGCGAGCTGCGTCACTGTCTGTCCGGTGAACTGCATTCATCCCACACCCGGAACACCCGACTTCGCCCGGGCAGAGATGCTGCATATCGACCCCGTCGCCTGCATCGACTGCGGGGCGTGCGTGGATGAGTGTCCGGTCGACGCCATCGTCCCGGACGACCTCCTGCCGCCGGACTCGGCCTTTCCGGAGATGAATGCCGACTACTTCCGGGGACGCGACATCGTCCGATCGTGGACCCCGCCTCGACCCGCACACGCCTCCGGGCCGGGCGCCCTGAGGGTGGCGGTCATCGGTGCCGGGCCGGCGGCCTTCTACACCTCGGGCGAACTGCTGCGTCACCGCGGCGTCACGGTCGACATGTTCGATCGCCTCCCCACCCCCTATGGTCTGGTGCGCGCCGGAGTCGCCCCGGATCACGCAGCGACCAAGGGCGTCGAGCGGACGTTCTCGGCGACCGCCTCTCGCGAGGCGTTCCGCTACTTCCTCAACGTCGAGGTGGGAGTCGATCTCACTCTCGACGAACTCCGCGCGAGGTATCACGCGGTGATCGTCGCCACCGGTGCGGCCGCTGACCGCGCGCTGTCCATCCGCGGCGAGGACCTACCCGGATCACTCGCCGCCACGGATTTCGTGGCCTGGTACAACGGCCACCCCGACCACGCCGACGACGCGATGGACCTGAGCGGCGAGTCCGTCGTGATCGTGGGTAACGGCAACGTGGCCCTCGACACGGCACGGATCCTCGTGACAGATCCCGACGAGCTGGCGCGCACCGATATCGCCGATCACGCACTCCGGGCCCTTCGTCAATCGCAGGTACGACACGTGACCATCCTGGGCAGACGCGGCCCGGCACACGCCGCGTACACCAACTCCGAGTTCCAGGCATTCGCCTCCCTCTCCGGCGTGGACGTGATCGTGGACCCGGCTGACCTCGTTCTCGACCCCCGGACCCACCGGGACGAACAGGCGCGAACGCTGGACCCCACGACCGCCACCAAGTTGCGCCTCGCCCGCCGCTACGCGGCCCGAACCCCGACAGGCGCGGCTCGCTCGGTCGTGTTCCGTTATCTGACCTCCCCCACCGCCATCCTCGGCGGCCACGACGGCGTCTCGGGAGTGCGGGTCTCGCGCATGGCCTACAGGGCTGATGGCACCGGTCGCGTGCTCCCGACAGGCCCGGAGACGACAGCGCCCGCCTCCATGGTGATCCGGTCGATCGGGTATCGCGCAGACCCATTCCCCGGCCTCCCGTTCGACACCGGTGCCACCGTCATCCCCAACGAGGAGGGACGGGTGACCGAGAACGGATCCCCGATCGTCGGCGTTTACGTCGCTGGGTGGATCAAGCGCGGCGCCCGGGGCGGGATCGGCGCCAACAGGCGATGCGGTCTGCAGACCGCCGAGGCCGTTCTCGCCGACTGGACGCAGCACCGCCTGCCAGGTCCCGTGATCAGCGAGGACGACATCGACGCCGTGATCACCGAGCGGCGCGGCCACCGGATCGACGCAGCCGGGTGGGCCGCGATCGACGAGCACGAACGGGCAGCCGGACGCAGCGACGGCCACCGCCGACGCAAACTGGTGTCGATCGACGAGATGGTGCGGGTCGCAGCGACCGCCACCTGACCCACCTCGTCACGCCACGCCCGGTCGAGTCGGTGAGATCAGTCCCAGGCCGGCAACGGAAGGGCGATGAGCGCCGCGGCCTCGTCCTCGCTCACACCCAGGGCGCGCAGGACGTGGGCGGTGACGGCGTCGGTCGTGGCCGCGTCGTCGCGTTCGGGCTGATCGTGCAGCAGCAACGCCAGCGTCAGCGCGGCCCCGGAGACGACGGTCAGGGCCACGTCGATGTCGGCGGCGACGAACCGCCGGGCGGCGACCGCGGCCTCGATATCGCGCCGGGCGCGGGGAAGCAGGCCCGCGTCGGCGCTGGAGAGGACCGACAGACCGTGATTGACCACGACTCTGCTCAATTCGGGGTGCCTGCGATGCAGCCGACCGGTCAGGCGGAAGCTCTGGGTGAACGCCTGAGCCGGATCGTCCAACCCCTCGGTGAGACCATCCAGCAGATCGGCGTGGTCCTCGACAACGGCGAACACCGCCGCCTCGAACAACTCCTCCTTGGTCGAGAAGTGGTTGTAGAACGAGCCGTTGCCGACGTCGGCCATCGTGGTGATGTCGAGGACCGACACCGCGGTCCGCCCCTGCGCCATGAGCTGCTGGGCGGCACCGATGAGGGACCGCCGGGTCTGGGCCTTGCGTCGCTGAGCACGTGTGAGAGCACCCGGGTCGGCCTGAACCATCACACACTCCTTCCAGGCAGAGTCACATGGTCTCATACGCACCCGTGACGAATTCGTCAACGGGCTTGACTGACGCGTGCGGCGTATATGACGATATCGTCAACCACAATGACGGGGAGGCGCGATGACGGTCAGCCACGACGTGCACGAGGGGCTGCACGCCGACGAGGGCGCGCTGCCCGGGGAGCACCCCGGACGCCGGCCGAACCCGGTGGTGAAGGTCCACGACATCGCGTGGCTGGAGTTCGACAAGCCCGATCTCACGCGCACCGCGGCGTTCGCGGTGGACTTCGGTTTCACCCCCACCTTCCAGACACCCGACGAGCTGCATCTCCGGGGCGCCCTGCCGGGTCCGCCCTGCGTCATCGTTCGTCGCGCCCCGCGCACCGCCTTCACCGCCGCGGCTTTCCGTGCGGCCGACTCCGCCGACGTCCACACTCTGGCCTCCGAGTGGGGACGGCCAGTGGAGTCTCTCGGCGACGCCCTGGGAGGGCACGCGGTGACCACCCGGGATCCGAGCGGATGCCGCGTGCGGGTGGTCTCGGGAGTCACCGAATGGCCTGCGCTGCCCCTGCAGAGGGTGCGCAACCCGTTCAACTTCGAGGCCCACCGCACCCGGGTCAACAGCACCCAGCGGCCCCCGCGCGCACCGGCGCTCGTCGAGAGGCTCGGCCACGTGGTGCTCTCGTCGACGCGCTACCTGGCGTCACTCAACTGGTACCTGCACAACCTGGGGATGATCGTCAGCGACTTCCTCTACTACCCCGGACAGCGTGACCGCGGGCCCGTGATGAGCTTCATCCGGTGCGACCGTGGCGGCGAGGTGGCCGACCACCACACCCTGGCCCTGACACTCGGCCCCGCCGACCGCTACGTCCACTCGGCGTACCAGGTCTGTGATCTCGACGCTCTGGCCGCGGGGAGCGAGTACCTGCTCGACCGGGGATACGACCACTCGTGGGGACTGGGTAGACACATCCAGGGCAGCCAGCTCTTCGACTACTGGCGCGATCCGGACGGATTCCTGGTGGAGCACTTCACGGACGGGGACCACTTCGACAGCACTGTCGCCGCCGGGTGGGCCCCGATGACGGCCTCGGGCCTCAACCAGTGGGGCCCGCCGGCCACCGCAGACTTCCTGGGCATCAAGCCCGGCCGCGCCGCACTGCGCGAGTTCACCTCGATCCTCGCGTCACTGCGCGAGTCCGACAACGAGTTCGACGTCCAACGCCTCTTCGGCCTGATGAAAGTAGCCCGCACATGAGCTTGTCCGTCCTCCGTACCGCCGACGCGTGGTGGGTGCTGGTGCCCGCCGGCGCCCGTCGCGTCGACACCCGCGCGACCTCCACCGCCGAGCTGATCGCGGACCGCCAGGCCGTCGTCCGTGCGACGACCGACGACGGCGAGACCGTGGACCCGTCGAGTCTGGCCCTGCAGTCGCCGGTCACCGCGCCCTGCCGCGTGATCGCGCAGATGACCAACTACGTCTCACACGTCCGCGATTCCGGCATGAACCCCGACAAGGTTCCACTGACGTTCTTCCGCAAGGCCTCGGGCTCGATCGTCGGGCCGAACGACGACATCGTCAAACCCGCGCACGTCCGACTGTTGGACTACGAGGTCGAGATCGGGGTGGTCTTCGGTACCAGCCTGCCCGTCGGAACCACCATCGACGAGCAGACCCTCGCCGACGCCGTTGCCGGCCTCGTGATCACCAACGACGTCTCAGCGCGCGACGTTCAGCTGCCCAAGACGCAGTTCTACGAAGCGAAGTCCTACCCCGGCTTCACCCCGGTCGGCCCCGTCCTGGTGCTGCTGGAACCCGGCGAGTGGGAAAAGTTCTCCACGCTCACCCTCGAGCTGAGGGTGAACGGGGTGACACGTCAGAACAGCACCGTCGCCGACATGATCTACAGCCCACTGCAGGCGGTCCGGACCTTGAACAGATTCCAGCGCGTCGATGCCGGAGACCTGCTGCTGACCGGCACCCCCGGAGGAACCGCGCTCACCGCACCCGCGAAACCCATCGAGATGATCGGAGCGCTGCTCCCGCCGCACCTGAAGTGGAAGGCGTTCTTCAAGCGGCAGGCCGGCAACCCCAAGTACCTGCAGGACGGCGACATCGTGGAGACGTCGGTCCGTGCGGGCGACGGGACTCTCGACCTGGGCATGCAGCGGAACGTGGTGCGCTACGCATGATCACCCCCACCTCATCGGCGTCGTTGTGGCCGGCCTACGACACCCCCGAGGACGTCGCGGTGATCGAACAGACACCGCTCGACGCGCGCGGGTTGCCGGTATCGACATACGCGGTCCTCGCCCGCGCGGCCGAGCAATGGCCTGAACGCACCGCGCTGCGCGTCATGCCCGACGCGACCCGGTGGCGGCAGACCACCGACCGCACGTATGCCCAGTTGCTCGACGCCGTCGACAGACATGCCGCGGCCCTCCGCGCCGCGGGGGTCGGCAGTCAGGACGCGGTCACCCTGCTGGCGCCGAACTGTGTCGAACTGATCGAGGTGATCTTGGCGGCGCAGCGCGCAGGCGTTGCCGCTCCGATCAACCCGGCCATGAACGCCGACCACGTGGCCGAACTGATCGGCAGATCGGGCTCGCGGGTTCTCGTCGCCGCCGGGCAGGACCTCGACCCCGAGGTGTTCTCGCGGCTTGACGACATCCTGGCCAGCACGGTGATCGGCACGGTGTTCCTCCTCCGCCCCACCGGGGCCGACTCCCTGCCCGAGGTACCCGATCTGGGCGACGTCACCGTCGCCTACCTCGATTCGGCCGAGGTCCCCCGCGTCGCGGTCGAGGAGGTTCGTGGTGCCGACGACCTCGCCGCACTGTTCCACACCGGCGGGACCACCGGCGTGCCCAAGCTGGCCGGTCACACGCATCGCAATGAGGTCTCCAACGCGTGGATGATCGCGGCGAACACCGTGCTCGACGAGGACTCCGTCGTCTTCGCGGCGCTACCGTTGTTTCACGTCAATGCGTTGATCGTCACCGTGCTCGCGCCGATGCTGCGCGGCCAGACCGTCGTGTGGGCGGGGCCTCTGGGGTACCGCGACCTCGCCCTGTACGGCGTGTTCTGGCACCTCGTCCAGGCCCACCGGATCTCCGGGATGAGTGCCGTTCCCACCGTCTACTCGGTGCTCGCGCAGTGTCCTGTCGACGCCGACATCTCCAGCCTCAGAGCGTGCCTCGTCGGGGCGTCGATGCTGCCATCCGCGGTGCGTGAAGGATTCGAGTCTCACACGGGAGTCCGCCTCCTCGAGGGCTATGGTCTCACCGAGGCGACCTGCGCCAGCGTGCGCAGCTTCTTCGACGGTCAGCCCGCCGGCTCGGTCGGGCAGCGCCTGCCGTATCAGCAGCTCCGCGCCGTCGACGAGGACTGGCAGGAGGTGCCCGCCGGTTCCGTCGGGCGGCTCGTCGTGTCGGGCCCCACCGTGTTCGCCGGCTACATCCGCCGTCGCGGCGAGGACGGGTTCGACCTCGATGACGGTGGGTCTGTTCGAGATGGGTGGCTGGATACCGGCGATCTGGGGTCTGTCGACGAACGCGGGTTCGTGACCCTCACCGGCCGCGCCAAGGACCTCATCATCCGCGGCGGGCACAACATCGATCCCCGCGCGATAGAGGACGCCCTTCGCGAGCATCCCGATGTCACCGACGCCGGAGTGGTCGGTCGTCCCGACGTGCACGCGGGCGAAGTACCCGTCGGTTACGTCACCATCCGGGACGGCGCCACGGTGACCGGCGCCGGCCTGCAGGCGTGGGTGAGCGACCGGGTGTCCGAAGCGGCAGCCGCCCCTCGAGAGGTGACCGTCATCGACTCGCTGCCGGTCACCGATGTCGGCAAGCCCTACAAGCTCGCGCTGCGAGCCCTCGCCACCGAGACCGCGCTCAGCGCGGCACTCACCGAGGCCGGGGCACCCACGCCGGTGGACGCTCGGATCGTCGACGGTTCTGTCGTGGCCGTGGTCGAGCAGCCCGGAGACGTCGACACGGCGACCCGCGTCCTCGACAGCTACGCGATCCACTGGACGTGGGCGCCGAGCGACGGGCGCACCCGCTCATGATCGATTCCCACCCCCTCGCCGCGCGAGGGGTCGCGCTCGTGCTCACCGCCACCGGCACCGCGAAGGTCCTCGCCCTCGCTCCGATGAGGGAGCGAGCCAGTCACCTCGGGTTCTCCGGGCGGGCGTTCCGCGTCATCGGCGCCTGCGAGCTCGCCGGGGTGGCCGGGCTCCTGCTCGGCGAGGGCCACCCCCGTGTCGGGGCGGCGTCCGCGA
>NZ_JAALDV010000100.1:0-6323 GCF_014145045.1 Dietzia sp. DQ12-76 | reverse complement strand
TGCGTGCCCGGGCCCGGCCCCGCGGTCGATGCTCACGATGGCACCGGTCCACACCCCGTGGCGCCGGCCGGCGGCCGAGGCGGCGGGCAGGATGAACTCCAGGGCCTCCTCGGCTGAGTCGAAGGCGGCCGACTTGTCCGGGATGGAGGCGAACTCGAGCGCCACGACGCCCTGGGCGGCGGCGTCGGCCACCACCTCGTCGAGAAGTCGGCCGAGCCGCTCCGGGGTGTGCAGCAGAGAGATGAGCACTCCGTAGGCGTCGAGGAAGCCGCTGAAGTCGGGGAAGTCGACGAGCGGCGGGACCTCCACGCCGTCCTCGGCGCACCACTCGCGCATCGTCCCGGGGCGCATGGCGGCTTCGAGGTGGACGTGCAGGTGCGCCTTGGGCAGGACGGCGTAGCGCTCGTATGCGGGGGAGTGCCCGGCTCGCGCCGGCTGACTCACTCCTTCGGCTCGACGTCGCGCGCCTTGTCGGCGACGTGCTGCAGCGTCATCGGATCAGAGCCGTCCCACGACGTGACGTTCCGGGCCCGGGGCAGCTCGTCCCGGTGGAACACGGGGTTGTGGCCCTCGGCCTTCTGGCGCAGGTAGTGCTGCAACAACGCCACCGCGAGCCCGCTGAGGGGGATGATCGCGATGAGGTTGATCGTCGCCATGACGCCCATGAACAGGTCCGCAAGGTTCCAGATGAGGTCGACCGAGCCCAGGCAGCCACCGAGAACGGCGAGGACGACCAGGACGCGGAAGACCCGCAGGGCCATGGGGCTCTCGCGGAGGAAGCGGATGTTGGCCTCGCCGTAGTACGAGTTGCCGAGGATCGAGGAGAAGGCGAGGAAGAAGATGACCACCATCAGGAAGGGCACTCCCCAGTCGCCGACCTGGGAGGCCAGCGAATCCTGGGTGAGGGTGATGCCCTCGCGGTCGCCGCCGAAGTCCGGGTTGGCGAGAAGGATGATGAACGCGGTCGCCGAGCAGACGACGAGGGTGTCGAAGTAGACGCCGAGGGCCTGCACCAGCCCCTGCTTGACGGGGTGGGAGACGGATGCGGTGGCGGCCGCGTTGGGGACCGAGCCCATGCCGGCCTCGTTGGAGAACAGGCCACGCCGCATGCCCTGCATGATCGCCGCGCCGATCGCCGCGCCCGCGACCTCGCGGAAGCCCAGGGCGTGGCCGACGATCAGCGAGATCATCTCCGGGACCTCGGTGATGTTGATCGCCACGACCACCAGGGCGACGACGATGTAGGCGATCGCCATGAGCGGGACCACGATCTCCGTGACCGCCGACAGTCGCCGGATGCCGCCGAAGATCACCGCGGCCACCACCAGGGCCAACACGACGCCGATGAGCAGGCCCGGCCCGAGCCCCTCGAGACCGAACTGGTTGCGCACGGACGCGGAGATGGAGTTGGCCTGGACTGCGTTGAAGACGAAACCGTAGGTCACGGTGATGATCACCGCGAAGGCGACCGCCACCGGCTTCCACCCGAGTCCGTCACGGATGTAGTAGGCGGGGCCACCGATGTAGGAGTCCTTGCCCCGCACCTTGTAGAGCTGGGCGAGCGTGGACTCGATGAACGCCGTGGCGCCGCCGATGATCGCCAACATCCACATCCAGAACACCGCACCGGGTCCGCCGACCGTGATCGCGATGGCGACACCGGCGATGTTCCCGGTGCCCACGCGGGACGCGGCGGAGACGGTGAAGGCGCGGAAGGCGGAGATGCCCTTCTTGTCCGGCTCGATGTCCGAGGGCTTCTCGACGATCGTCCTGAACATCTCCGGGAACATCCGGATCTGCACGATCAGGGTCGTGAAGGAGAAGTACAGGCCGGCGATGACGAGGAGCGCGATGACCGCGTACCAGTAGACATCGTTGACGGATGCGATGAAGTCGGCGATTGCGCTCACTTCGGAGACGGTAGTCGATCATCATCGAAGTGACGGGGCGATTTACCCTGGGTGTCGTGACCGACTTATCGCCCACCGCTCCGGATGTCGCCGTCCTGTTCGAGGGCGGGGGAATGCGGGCGGTGCACACGGCGGGGGTGGTGGAGACCCTCATCGGCGCGGATATCCACGGGGGAATGGCCGCGGGAATCTCTGCGGGCGCCACCCATGTGGCCAACTATCTCTCCCGTGAACCGGTCCGGGCGAGGAAGAGCTTCGTCGAACTGGCGGCCGATCCGAACTTCGGCGACTGGCGCAGCTTCGCCCGCGGAAAGGGATTGTTCAACGCGGAGTACATCTACGAGCAGACCGGTCTCCCGGACCAGGTGCTGCCGTACGACTTCGACACGTTCTCCCAGAGCGGGACGGCTGCGAGGATCGGGACGTTCCGGTGTTCGGACGGTGCGACGGTCTTCTGGACCGAGGAGGACGCCGCGAGCATGTCAGAGCTCATGCGGATGGTCAGGTCGTCCTCGACGATGCCGGTGTGGATGCCGCCGGTCCTGATCGACGGCGAGTACTACGTCGACGGGGCGCTGGGCCGTGACGGAGGGATCCCGCTGTCCGCCGCGCGCGAGGCGGGATACGAGAAGTTCCTGGTGGTGCTGACCCAGCCGAGCGGGTACCGGAAGATCCCGCCGCGGCGCCTCACCCCGTTCTACCGCTCGTACTTCCGGCGTTTTCCGGCCGTGGGGGAGGCGCTCCTCCACAGGTGGGCGCTCTACAACGAGACCCTCGACGAGATCGAGGCCCTCGAGGCGTCGGGTGGCGCCGTGGTGTTCCGCCCGGAACGCGTCCTGATCCGGAGTTACGAGCGCAGGGTGGACCGGCTCGCCGAGGCGTACGTCCTCGGGCGGGAGCAGGCGCGGCGAGAGGTCGCCGCCTGGATGGAGTTCTGCGGGATGTGATGGCCGTCGGAGTGCTGACGGGTCCCACGAAATGACGAGCGCCCCGGTGGCGGACCACCGGGGCGCTCGTGCTGGGCTCCGAGAGCCGATCAGCGGGGTCGATCAGGAGCCGAAGAGCTCCGCGCCGCCGCCGAGGGTGTCGAGGATGTAGGCGGGCAGCCGGAGAAGGCCGTCGATCGCGGCGGACCCGACGTTCGGGACGAGGTCGACGGAGCCGTTGGCGAGGGAGTACCAGAAATCAGAGAACATTGGCGTGTCCTTTCGAGAGGTGGCGCCCCACTGTCTGGCGGGACTTGTGGTTCACGTTACTGACGATCGACCGTGGTTTCCACAAACTCGCCCTCAGAGTAAACCTTCTCAGGCTATTCGCATCCCGCTCACTGGGGGGTTCCTACTTTATGAGGATCGTCCTATGATCAGATCAGGGCGACCGAGATGTAGTCCAACGGGTGGGCTGTCCAGGGCCGCTCTGGAAGGAGTTCATCATGTGGGGAAGTCTCGTGGAGTTCGCCGGTTCGTCCGTCGGCGTGGTGGGCAGTCTGGCCACCGACACAGGGTCGACGCTCGTCGACACCCTGACATTCCTCCCGGTTCACATCGTGGAGGCTCTCTGGATGACGGTGTTCGGGATCGCCGAGGACCTGGGGTCGACCATCATGCCGCCGGTCTGACAGGTCGCACGACGGGGTGATTCTCAGCCGCCTCCCCTCGTGGGGGGCGGCTGATCCCGTCGGGAGGCGGCCGTCGACAAGGGGTGGATCGCGAGGGGCGGGTCGCCCGCGCGCATTAGACAGACCGGTCTGTCGGCGGCTACCCTCGCCGTCATGACCGGTACCGCCTCCCGCCCCGCTCGACCCGCTCGCGCCCCCAAGCCCCAGGGCCAGTGGAAGATCGACGGCAAGCTCACCCTCAACCACAACGAGGAGTTCAAGCTCACCGACGACGCGCTCAACGTCCGCCAGCGCATCCTCGACACCTACTCCAAGGAGGGCTTCGCCTCCATCCCGTCCGACGATCTGTCGGGCCGGATGCGCTGGTGGGGCCTGTACACCCAGCGCAAGCAGGGTCTGGACGGCTCCCGGACCTCCAAGCTCGAGGCCGACGAGCTGCAGGACGAGTACTTCATGATGCGGGTCCGGACCGACGGCGGAGCGGTGACCACCGATCAGTTGCGGGTCCTCGCGGGCATCTCGACCGACTTCGCACGCGGCACCGCCGACATCTCCGACCGGCAGAACATCCAGTACCACTGGATCGCCATCGAGGACGTCCCGGAGATCTGGCGGCGTCTCGAAGACGTGGGGATCGACACCGTCGAGGCCTGCGGCGACTGCCCCCGGGTGATCCTCGGCAGCCCGGTGGCCGGCGTGGCCGAGTCGGAGATCCTGGACCCGACCCCGGTGATCGAGGAGATCAAGGCCAAGTACATCGGTACCGAGGAGTTCTCCAACCTCCCGCGCAAGTTCAAGTCCGCCATGACCGGGCACCCGAGTCTGGACGTGGTCCACGAGATCAACGACATCTCGTTGGTCGGCGTCCGGCATCCCGAACTCGGCCCCGGATACGACCTCTGGGTGGGGGGCGGACTGTCGACCAACCCGCAGCTCGCCACCCGCGTCGGCGTGTTCGTCCGTCAGGAGGAGGCGGCCGAGGTGTGGGCCGGCGTGGTGGGGATCTTCCGCGATTACGGTTATCGCCGGATGCGCACCCGCGCCCGCCTCAAGTTCCTCATCAAGGACTGGGGTGCCGAGAAGTTCCGCCAGGTCCTCCAGGACGAGTACCTGGGACGCGAACTCCCGGACGGCCCCGCCCCCGAGCGTGGAGTGGGTTCGGGCGACCACGTGGGTGTCCACGAGCAGAAGGACGGCCGCTTCTACGTGGGCGCGGCTCCCACCGTCGGCCGTGTGGGCGGGGAGAAGCTGGCGCAGGTCGCCGACCTCGCCGAGGCCGCGGGTTCCCACCGGGTCCGCTTCACCCCGCACCAGAAGCTGCTCGTGCTGGACGTCGAGCCGGAGAAGGTGGAGCAGCTGGTCGAGGGGCTGGCGGAGATCGGCCTGCACGCCCGGCCCAGCTCGTTCCGCCGCTCCACCATGGCGTGCACCGGCATCGAGTTCTGCAAACTCGCCTTCGTCGACACCAAGGACACGGCCACCGCGCTGATCGGTGAGCTCGAGAGCCGGTTCGCCGACGAGGCTCCCCTGCGTACGCCGCTGTCGATCCACCTCAACGGGTGCCCCAACAGCTGTGCACGCATCCAGACCGCCGACATCGGGCTCAAGGGCCAGCTGCTCGACGGCGACACCCCGGGATTCCAGGTCCACCTCGGTGGTGGCCTGGCCTCCCAGGACCAGGAGTCGGGCGGCCTGGGCCGCACGGTCCGCGGCCTGCGCGTGCCCTCCGCGGATCTGCCCGACTACGTGGAGCGCGTGATCCGCAAGTACAGGGAGACCGGTGCCGACGGCGAGACCTTCGCCGAGTGGGCCCACCGGGTGGAGGAGGAGGTCCTGGTATGACCGCAGTCGCTCTCGATCTGCTGCCCCGCAGCACCGTCCTGACCCCCGGCCCCGGCCGGCGCCGGACCACCGAGGAGCTCAAGGCGATCGCCGAGGACGCGGCCCGTCGCTTCGACGACCGCGGACTCTACGGCCGCCACGGTGAGGTCGACCCCGCCGAGGTCCTGGCGTGGGCCGGTGAGACCTTCGGGGACGCCCTGGCCGTGGCCTGCTCGATGGCCAACACCGTCGTGCCGGAGATGACCGCGCAGTACGCCCCGGGCGTGGACGTGCTCTTCCTCGACACCGGGTACCACTTCTCCGAGACCATCGGGGTCCGGGACGCCCTCGCGTCCACACCGGGGCTCAACGTGGTGGACGTGCGCAGCCCCGCGAGCCGCGAGGAGCACGAGGCCGCGCTCGGCCCGCGCCCGTTCGAGACGAACCCGGAGCTGTGCTGCCGCCTGCGCAAGGTGGAGCCGCTCGACGCGGCTCTGTCCGGCTACGAGGCGTGGATCACAGGCCTGCGCCGCGTAGACACCGACCACCGCGCCGGCGCGGCGATCGTGGAGTGGGACGCCAAGCACTCGATGATCAAGATCAACCCGCTCGTGGCGTGGACCCTGGATCGCGTGCACGCCTACGCGGAGGAGCACGGGTGCCTGCTCAACCCCCTACTCGACGACGGCTTCCCGTCGATAGGCTGTGAACCGTGCACCCACCGCGTCGAAGCCGGAGCGGATCCGCGCTCAGGTCGCTGGGCCGGTTCCTCCAAGACCGAGTGCGGCATCCACCTGTGACCATCGCCTTCGCCGACGCGGGACCTGCGGTCGAGCGGTCGGCGGCACCCACGCTGGACGGCCTCCCTCTCACCGTGGGGCTGTCCGCCCGGGAGGTGCTCGTGGTGGGCGCGGGGCCCGTGTCGGTCCGCCGCGCCGAGACCTTCCTCGACGCCGGGGCGGTGGTCCGGGTCG
>NZ_JAALDV010000099.1:0-8511 GCF_014145045.1 Dietzia sp. DQ12-76 | reverse complement strand
GCCCACGCCCACGCCCACGCCCACGCGCCACGCCAACAGCGAGCCCGGCACCCGCTGTGCTGCTGTACGCGACGCCGCCGTGCGCGAACCCACCGCGCACGGCGCCCAGCATCGGCCTGCGTCCCGCCCGGAGCTCAGCGATCGCGAGGTCGAGGTGCTGATCGCCTGGCTCGCCTGCGACAGCAAACGGGAGGTCACCGAGCGCCTGTTCCTCGCGGACTCCACGGTCAGCACCTACATCCAGCGTGTGAGGTCGAAGTACGACGCGGTCGGCCGGCCTGCCCGGACCAAGGTGCGACTGCTGGTGCGCGCGGTCGAGGACGGGTATATCGGACTCGACGATCTCTAGACGGGGCCTGCGGGTGCGCGGCCTCCGGGGATTTCGTTCGCCGAGCGCACGCGGGGTAGCCTTAGCGGGTTGCTGACGCAACGACCCTCCTGCCACGGAGATCCCGTGGCCGAATCTGTAGTCCACAGGAGGTGATGAGGTCCCATGCGTCAATACGAAGTGATGGTCATCCTCGATCCGAGTCTCGACGAGCGCACCGTGGCGCCGTCGCTGGACACGTTCCTCAACGTGATCCGGCAAGAGGGCGGTTCGGTCGACAAGGTCGATGTCTGGGGCAAGCGCCGCTTCGCCTACGAGATCAACAAGCAGACCGAGGGCATCTACGCCGTCGTGCAGATCAAGTCCGGCCCGGACGCGGTCAAGGAGCTGGATCGTCAGCTCGGCCTGAACGAGAACGTGCTCCGCACCAAGGTGCTCCGCGCCGACAAGTGACCCGGACTGTCCGGCTCGCCCGCTAACCTGGGCGGGGTCGGTCGAGTTCCGATCACATCCACCTGAGCGTCAACACGGAGGACAAGCGCATGGCACAGGGCGACACCCCCATCACCGTGGTCGGGAACATCGTCGCGGATCCCGAGCTGCGGTTCACGCCGTCGGGTGCCGCGGTGGCGAACTTCCGGGTCGCCTCGACGCCGCGCCGCTTCAACTCCCAGACCAACCAGTGGGAGGACGGCGAAGGCCTGTTCCTCACCTGCAACGTGTGGCGCCAGGCCGCCGAGAACGTGGCGGAGTCCCTGCAGAAGGGGATGCGCGTCATCGTCAACGGTCGTCTGCGCCAGCGGTCGTACGAGACCCGTGAGGGCGAGAAGCGCACGGTGTACGAGGTCGAGGTCGACGAGGTCGGCCCGTCGCTCAAGTACGCCACCGCCAAGGTGACCCGCACCAACCGCGAGGGCGGCGGGGGCGGATTCCAGGGTGGTGGCCAGCAGGGCGGCGGATTCCAGTCCGGCGGCCAGTCGCAGGGCGGTTACGGCGGCGGCCAGGGCGGTGGCCAGCAGAACGACGATCCGTGGGGCAGCGCTCCCCGGGCCGGCGGTTCCGGTGGCTTCGGCGGCATGGACGACGAGCCCCCGTTCTGATCCCAGGGTCTTTTCCCTCGGGGCGCGAGATGCGCCCCACCCCATAAGCAAGAGACATGACCTCGCGAGAGTCCGGCCCCGGTCGGCTCGTCGGAGGAAAGAAAGGTAGACGGATCATGAAGCTGATCCTCACCGCCGACGTCGACAAGCTCGGTGCGCCGGGCGACATCGTCGAGGTCAAGGGCGGATACGGTCGCAACTTCCTGCTCCCGCGCGGGCTGGCCATCGTGGCCACCCCGGGCGCCGAGCGCCAGATCGAGTCCATCAAGCGGGTCCAGGAGGCTCGTGAGGTGCGCGACTCGGACCACGCCAACGAGCTCAAGCAGAAGCTGGAGTCGCTCGCCGACGTCAAGGTCGCCGTCAAGACCTCCGACACCGGCAAGCTGTTCGGTTCGGTGACCGCGGGCGATGTCGCCTCCGCGATCAAGTCGGCCGGGGGGCCGGCGGTCGACAAGCGCGCCGTCCACATGCCCAAGGAGCACATCAAGTCGACCGGCGCCCAGAGCGTCGTCGTCGAACTGGGTCACGACACGACCGCCAGGGTCGCGTTCGAGGTCGTCCCCGCCTGATCTGCCACGAAGGCCCCGGTCGTCGTCTGTGACGACCGGGGCCTTCGTCATGGTCTCCCCGGGGTTGTGGACCGCCTGTGGATAACGCCGGCGGCAAAATACAATGGTGTCGGTTTCGATACCGATATTGTTCATCTTTCGTTACCTATTGCGTCGACGTGGGGTTCGTGTTAACGGCAGCTCTCCACCGGCCGCCGAAGCGGCAAAGTCGGGGCTGACCAGCACGTTTGTTCAGTCGCGACCGGCTTCTCCACTGGTTGTCCACACGACGCATGGCGCCGGCCCAGCGAATCGCACATTCATCCACAGTTGTCCACAGCCGGCCACCAACGATTGTGGAGAAGCCTGTGGATAACGCGACGGGTGACTGCCGGACGTCTCGCTGCGGTGGCCTACAGTGAACTGGTCACGCGGAGCAGGCGAGTCGGCTCGGGAGTACCGCACGCGAGGGCGTGAGGGGGAGAGGAGAGGTCATGGCGCAGGGGGGATTCGACGGATCCGACGAGATGCCGCCTCCGCCTGACGAGGGTGGGGGTTCGGACTTCGGTCGCACCCCGCCGCAGGATCTCACCGCGGAGCAATCGGTGCTCGGCGGGATGCTCCTCAGCAAGGACGCCATCGCGGACGTGGTGGAGGAGATACAGCCGGGCGACTTCTACAAGCCGTCGCACCAGGCCGTCTACGACGTGATCCTGGACCTCTACGCCCGCGGCGAGCCGGCGGACGCCGTCACCGTGGCCGCCGAGCTGGATCGTCGTGGTGACCTCCGGCGTGCCGGCGGGGCCGCGTACCTCCACACCCTCATCTCCACCGTGCCCACGGCCGCCAACGCGGGGTACTACGCCCAGATTGTCTCGGAGAAGGCGATTCTGCGCCGCCTGGTCGACGCCGGGACGCGGATCGTGCAGTTCGGCTACTCGGGGTCCGAGGGAGCCGACGTGGCCGAGGTCGTGGACCGCGCGCAGGCGGAGATCTTCGAGGTCACCGAGCGGCGGACCACCGAGGACTACGTGGTCATCGAGGAGCTCCTGCAGCCCACGATGGACGAGATCGACGCCATCCACACCGCCGGTGGTCTGAGCAACGGCGTGCCCACGGGTTTCGCCGACCTCGACGCCATCACCAACGGGTTGCACGGTGGCCAGATGATCATCATCGCCGCCCGCCCCGGCGTCGGTAAGGCCCTCGCCCTGGACACCGTGCTCCCGACCCCGGACGGCGAGACCACCATGGGCGACGTCGTCGTAGGCGACCGGGTCCTCGGCGCCGACGGGCAGCCGACCGAGGTGGTGGCCGTGACCGAGGTGTGGGAGGACCGTCCGTGCTTCACGCTCCGGTTCAACGACGGCGCGGAGATCGTGGCCGACGCGGAGCACGAGTGGCGGATCGAGATGGGCGGCACCCACCAGACCGTCACCACCAAGTCCCTCGAGACGCTGATGCTGGTGAGCGATTTCGGGATCCTCGTGCCCGAGAGTGCCAGTTCGAGCCGCCCCGATCGGTTGATCATCGACGTCCGGGGCGCGCACAGTGTGCCGGTCAGGTGCATCGAGGTCGCCGCCGACGATCATCTGTACCTGGCCGGCCCCACCGCGATCCCCACACACAACTCCACCATCGGCCTGGACATCATGCGCTCGTGCTCGATCAAGAACGGGCTCTCCTCGGTCCTGTTCTCCCTGGAGATGAGCAAGACCGAGATCGTCATGCGCCTCATGAGCGCCGAGGCGCGCGTCAAGCTCTCCGACATGAAGTCGGGGAAGATGAGCGACGAGGACTGGACCCGCATGGCCCGGCGGATGGGCGAGATCTCCGAGGCCCCACTGTTCATCGACGACTCGCCCAACCTCACCATGATGGAGATCCGGGCCAAGGCTCGCCGGCTCAAGCAGAAGCACGACCTGCGGCTGATCGTGGTGGACTACCTGCAGCTGATGTCCAGCGGCAAGAAGGTCGAGTCCCGCCAGCAGGAGGTCTCCGAGTTCTCCCGCCAGCTCAAGCTGCTGGCCAAGGAGCTCGACGTCCCTCTGATCGCCATCTCGCAGCTGAACCGTGGCCCAGAGCAGCGCACCGACAAGCGGCCCCAAGTCTCCGACCTCCGCGAGTCCGGCTCGCTGGAGCAGGACGCCGACATCGTCATGCTGCTCCACCGCCCCGACTCCACCGAACGCGACGACCCCCGCGCCGGCGAGGCCGACCTGATCCTGGGCAAGCACCGTGGCGGTCCGACCTCCACCATCACCGTGGCGCACCAGCTTCACTACTCGCGGTTCGTCGACATGGCGCGGGGCTTGTAGGTGCCGTGTCGGTTCTCAGACAATCTGTCAATTTCTCACCGGCTTGTCACACGATTCGCAGGAATCTGTCCTCTCCCCTATCCGACACCCCACGCGCGTGAGTAGGCGGGCGTTGCGCGGCTACGATTGGAGGCTATCTACGCTTGGATTCGATCGCGCCGCCGCTGATTGCTCGGATCGATTTTCCACTTGGGGTGTCGGGATACTCGACTCTGACGGGTTTAGGGCGAGGCGGAGGGATTGCAACCGCCGGGGCGATGTTGGCTGCGGGCGGCTGCTCCAGCAACTGTTGCTGTTGCACATGCTTCACAGAGCCCACGCACTGGCGGCGCTTGTTCGGCCGGTCGAAGTGAGGGACTAGCTTGCCGTTACTTCCCAGCTGCGAGTGCTGGCCACAGTCGTGGCACGTAGCCCATTTGACACTCTCGTCGGACGTCATCAGACGGTTCAGCTCGCCTTGCTCAGCGTCCGGTAGACGGCCGGCAGGAGCTCGCCGAGCAGAGCGCGGGCTAGGTCCTTGTTGTTAAGGATCTGGGCGGAGAGGTCTGCCGAGGAGTCCATGGATCCGATGACGGCGTCGGTGAAGGCGACATCGATGTCGGGGCTGGCTCGGAACTGGGCGAGTGAGTTGTTCTGGGCCTGCGTCTTGAGGGTCTCGCTTTCTTCGAGCCGGTCCCTGATGTGGGTGACCACGTTGCGGACGGAGGAGTCGGGGTGGTCGCCGGCGAACAGGTCGTTTATGCGGTTGATTACCTCGTCGAGGGCGACCATGTCGGGGTCGCGGACCGCGCCGGTGCCGGCCTCGCGGGCGGGCTCGAGCGGAGTGCCGCCGACCAGCTCACCGTCCCGGGTGGCCTGGCGGTGGTGGCCGAGGTAGTCGATAGCCACCGCGGACAGGTCGATGGGCGTGTCCTTCTCCCCGCTGCTCAGCTGCGGGGCCAGGAGCTTGAGATACAGCGCGAGCTTCTCCAGCCATGGGTTTTCGTAGTCGAACAGCTGGGAAAGGAACTCGTATTGCCGGACGTAGGTGCCCACGTCCTTGCGGAACATCAGCAACTCGTCGATCTCCACGGTGTCGGAGGCCTCGACCGCGGTCCGCATCCGAACCGTGAAACGGTCGGTAGCGGGAGCGACCCACTTCACCAACGCGTTGTGGCCCTCACGGGCGAGGAAGGCCTCGGCGAAGCCGTCGACCTCGGGGCGTTCGTAGATTCCGGCCACGGACAGTTTGCGTTCGGTGTCGTGGACGATGTTGGGATCGGTGACGTCGGCCAGCGTGGTGGCCTGGTAGTAGGGGGCGAACGCGTCGACGATGTCGTCGACCTCGTTGGTGAAGTCCAGCACGAAGGTCTGGTCTTTCAGCGGCGGGAAGGTCCGATTGAGCCGGGAGAGGGTCTGCACGGCCTGGACCCCGCCGAGGCGCTTGTCGACGTACATGGCAACGAGCTTGGGCTGGTCGAACCCGGTCTGGAACTTATTGGCCACCAGCATCACCTGGAACTCGTCTGTGGCGAACGCATCGCGCAGGTCGCGGCCCTTGAGCCCGGGGTTCATGTTGATCTCGGAGAACGGCTCGTCGGTACCGGACTCGGGATCGGTCACCTCCCCCGAGAACGCGACCAGCGCGGCGACATCGGTGTAGCCGTTCTCGGCCACGTACTTGTCAAAGGCGAGTTTGTATCGCACGGCGGCCTTGCGGGAACTGGTCACCACCATTGCCTTGGCCTGTCCGTTCAGCCGCCAGGCCACGCTCTGACGGAAGTGTTCAACGATGATCTGCACCTTCTGCGAGATGTTGGTGGGGTGCAGCTTGACCCAGTTCATCACCGACTTCACTGCGGCGGACCGGTCCACCAGGTCGTCGTCGCCGCCCTCGGTAGTCACGGCGACGGTGCCTTCCCCGGTGTCGCTGGTGGCGTAGGTCTTGCCGTTGTGCGAGAGCCGGAACGCCGTCTTGTACGGGGTGTAGTTGCGCAGGACGTCCAGGATGAAGCCCTCGTCGATTGCTTGCTGCATCGAATACAGGTGGAAGGGCTGCGGGGTGCCGTCGGGACCGGGGCGGCCGAACAGTTCCAGCGTGGTGGCCTTGGGTGTGGCGGTGAAGGCGAAGAAGGAGATGTTGCCGGCCTCGGCGCGGGCTCTGGTCTCGGCGGCGAGCATGTCCTCGGCCGACACGGCCCCGCCCTGGGCGACTTCGTCGAGCTCGGCCTGTGACAGGACCTGCTTGAGTTTGTTGGACGCTCCGCCGGCCTGGGACGAGTGGGCTTCGTCGGCGATGATCGCAAAGGACCGACCGTGGAGGGTGGCGCGGTCGGCGATGGCGTCCAGGGCGTAGGGGAAGGTCTGGATCGTGACGACGACGATGTGGGTCCCCGACTCGAGCGCCTCGGCCAGCTCAGAAGACTTCGAGCCGGTCAATCCATCGATGTGGGCCACGACGCCGGTAGTGCGGTTGATCTGGTGAATGGCTTCCTGAAGCTGCACGTCGAGAACGGTCCGGTCGGTGACCACGATGACCGACGAGAACACCTTGTCGTCGTCATCGTCATACAGCGACGACAGTCGCTGGGCTAGCCAGGAAATGGAATTGGTCTTGCCCGAGCCGGCGGAGTGCTGGACGAGGTACTTATGCCCGGGCCCTTCGGTGCGCGCCGCCTGGACGAGTCGGGTGACGGCGTCCCACTGGTGGTAGCGCGGGAACAGCAGGGTCTCCCTGCGGATTTTCTTTCCGGTGTCCGGGTCGCGTTTCTCACTGATTTCCAGGTGCATAAAACGGTCGAGGATCTCTAGCCAGGTGTCGCGCTGAAGGATGGTCTCCCACAGGTAGGCGGTGGCCGAGCCGTGCGGGTTGGGCGGATTGCCGGCGTGGTGGCCGTTGCCGCGGTTGAACGGCAGGAACACGGTGTCCTGGCCGGCGAGCCGGGTGGTCATGTGCACTTCGGTGTTGGAGACGGCGAAGTGCACGAGGGCGCGGGTGGCGAAGCCGAGCAGAGGCTCGCCCTTGGGTAGGCGGTCCTTCTTGTACTGCTCGATCGCGTGCTCAACTGACTGGGTGAAGTCGGTCTTGAGCTCGGCTGTGGCGACGGGGATGCCGTTGCAGAAGAACACCAGGTCGATGGACTTCTTCGGGTTGGATTTGGAGTAGTGGACCTGCCGCATGACCCGCAACCGCACGGCCTGGTACTTGGCGGCGGTGGTGGCGTTGAGCCCGGAGTTGGGCTTGAACTGGCACATCGCGAAGTTTGCGTTGAAGTCCGAGAAGCCGCGCCGCAGGACGGCGAGCGTCCCGCCGTCGGCCTTGAGGTCCGCTGAAAGTGCCTTGGATAGCCGCTGCAGCAGCGCGGACTTGGACTTCTCCTGCGCCGCGGGCGAATCTACGGGTTTGACTCGCTTGTCCCACTCGTCGGGCTGGGAGTGCTGGAGCCACCAGAACACGTCCGCGGGAAAAAGCGCGAGCTCGCGGTCGTACCCCGCGTCGTTGGGTGAGTACTCCCATCCGTGCGCGGCCAGATGAGCGCAGATCTCGTCCTCGAGCACGGACTCGTGATGCTGGGCCATGACTACACTGCCTCCCTCACGTCGATCTTCCCCGTCACAGCATTGGCGATCAGGGCAGACCGATATTCGCGGAGCGTCTCGATCATCTCGGTCGACTTGGCGATGAGCGCATCGATCTTCGAGCAGTGATGTTCAAGGAACGCGACAATTTCACGCCGTTCTGTGACGGTTGGCGGCGCTGTAATGGGCATGTTCATTAATGCTTCGATGGTGAACTTCGGTTGTGCTGATCCGGTAATAAACGGAGCAATACTTGCCGTCTCTATACGGTATGCCCAGAAATTGGGGGGTTCGTTCTCGATGGGCTTGAGTATATGGGCGTGGTTATTGACCCAGTATTTTCCGGCTGCGACAAAGGCTATAGGTGTCCGGCGTCCGAGCAGGTTCGCTCCGTCTTCAGAAACCAGTAACAGGGGCTCGTCGAAGAGGTAGTCATCTACGAAGTCGATAACGCCAGAAGCCCCGTAATAAGGGTGAGTGCCTTGGCGAACCCCTCGCTCAGTTGTGCTGAGGGGGATCCTGTGATGGTCGAGCGAATGCAGGAATCTCTTGACAGGGCCGACTGACCAGTGGGCGGGCACCGCGGGGAGTCCTGATTCCGAGTTCGCCAGTTCGACGCCTGCGTTAAGCCCCTTAGCCCCGGTGTTTCATGGGGATCT